>CAZGCF010000092.1:0-5423 GCA_964524095.1 uncultured Campylobacterales bacterium
TTGCTATGAGGATAAATTAGGCTGTTTTTGATGTTTGAATTTGCAAGTGGCTCTTTTATTATTTAGTTTAGAAGTTCGGCTTTATAGAAGTTTTGAAATAATTTGAAAGTTTAAGGAGGGATAGTTGGTGGAGCATAGCGGGATCGAACCGCTGACCTCCTCGCTGCCAGCGAGGCGCTCTCCCAGCTGAGCTAATGCCCCATTAGAGAGTTGAATTTTAATTCAACTCTGCTTAAGCATTTATAAAATATTTTTGTGCAGGCTCTTTTGAGTCATATGGAGTCACTTTATAAACCTCATCTCCAACGCTTACATCATATACCTCATCAGATTTAGTCTTTCCATATGTTGCTGTAAGTTTAGCTCCCAACTCTTTGTCAGATTCACTTGCATTAGCACTGATTGCTGAGATTGGTCCTACTGCATTTAATAGACGAATCTTTTTATATTTTGAGGTAAGTGCTGCACTTATCATCTCATTATCCTCTTTATGGCGACCTATGACAAGTTTTGCACCATCTGGTAGTCTGAGATGTCTGCCACACTTCAGTAGAGCTACATCTTCTACTTCAAGAGTATCATACTTTATAAACTCTTCAATCTTTTTGGAGAAGTTTTCATCTGTAAGAAGACAGCCACCACCAGGTTTTTCAAAATCTTTCAAACCAATCTCTTCAGCCATTTTTAACTGTACTTCACGATTTCGTCCAGTAATTCCAAGCAGTTTTTCACGATCTACCCATCCCTCACGTTCAGGAAGTGTAGGTGGAAGAACTTTTGCACTCATTGGTCTAAGTAAAATATCTTCAGTATCAGATAGCTCAGTTACAATATTAAGTGCATCACGTCTTTGACTCATAGGTCTTTGCCCAACAACCTCACCACTAATTAGAAAGCTTGCACCCCAAGGCTCCATAAGCTCTTTTGCAATTTTAAACATATTTCCGTGACAATCGATGCAGGGATTGAAGTTTTTACCATATCCATATTTTGGATTGAAAAGAATCTCTTTTAGATATTGATCTCTTATATCTAAAATTCGTAGCTCTGCACCTACTTGATCACACATCTTTTGCATATGCTCTTTTTTACTTTTTGTGCTTCCAAATCCAATATCTATATTTAGAGCAATAACATCAATTCCTTGATCAATGATTAGTTTCATTGCTAGCGTACTGTCTAGTCCACCGCTAAATAGTGCTATGGCTTTCATACTTAACCAACTCTCCTCGTTTCAGTTTATTGATATAATCTCTATATTTACGTATAAAAAATATCTTTTTTTCAAATGGAAGTGTATCATCATTTTTTATAATGTCAAATGCCTTTTGATAATATCTTCTTAAAAAATAGACCAGCTGAGTTTTAAGCTCATCTTCTTGATAGACTACTATTGAGTCATCAAGTTCTATACGCAAAAGATCTTCATGCTCTTCACCTCTTATTAATGCCTCAAATGCTGAACGATGAACTTTAAACATTGAGCTATCCATAGCATCAAGTACCATATCTGTAAGAGATGGTGTTTTTAATAGAGTTTTTATAATACTCTCTTCAGCTACATCTGCAAGAGTTAATATTGGTTGTTTTATTGATCTATTGTACTCTCTATCTTTTTGTTTGGATCCAAGCATTGCTGGGTTTATATTTAAGCGAAGAGCAGAGTATGGTATATACTTCTCTTTTACAAAAGTTGATAGTGTAGATAGATAGTTTTTTATAGCAATAAAAGCATTCTCTTTCCCTTTTGGAGTATTGATGTTATTGTTAGCTATAATTCTATCTATCACAAATTGAGCAAATGGAATAGGTTTAGTAAAAAGATCCTCAATTTCATTTACTTTTCCGGTATTGACCATATCTGCTGGATCCATACCATTACCAAAAAGCACAACTCCACCCTCAAAGTTGTGGGAGCTTAAAAGTAAACTAGCTTTCATTGCTGCATTTATTCCTGCATTGTCACCATCATATGCAACTATAATTTCTGGTTCACCTTTTTTAAGAAGTGGTAAGTGATCGTTAGTCAATGCAGTACCAAGTGTCGCAACAGCTGTGTTAAATCCAGCTTGGTGAAGCATAATTACATCCATATACCCCTCTACAACAATCAACCTCTTTTTACGATATATCTGCTCTTTTGCTAAATGGTAGCCATATAGAAGACGAGATTTGTTAAAGAGTTTTGTTTGTGGTGAGTTGATATATTTTGCTGGGTGGTTTCCCATTGTCCTTCCACCAAAACCAACTGGCATACCTGATGGTGAGTAGATAGGAAATATAATACGATCAATCAGCCTAGCATAGTAACGACCATTGTCTGATCCCAATATTCCAACCTCTTCAGCCTTTTGCATTGGGATCATTGCTCTTTGTAAAAAGTTGAGAGTCTCTTCAGAAGATGGAGCAAAGCCAAGTGAAAACTTCTCTATGCTTGCAAGTGAAACACCACGATTTTGTAAATACTCTTTAGCACTTTTATTATGTTCCAGATTTGCACGATACCACTCTCCTATTGTCTCAAGAATTCTCTTCTCTTGACCGCCACCCTGTTTACCTTCTGTATATCGCAGTGTAAAGTTATAGAGGTTTGCCAATTTCTCAATCGCTTCAGGATAGTTAAGTTTCTCATACTCCATTATAAACTTAATTGCATCGCCACCTGCTCCACATCCAAAACATTTGTAGAACTGTTTAGCTGGAGAGACTATAAAACTTGGTGTTTTTTCGTCATGAAAAGGACACAAACCTTTAAAGTTGGAGCCATTTTTTTTGAGTTCAACATAGTTACCGACTACATCTACAATATCAATGGTCTGTTTTAGCTGCTCAATGGAGTTGTTATCTATCATCGTTTTATTATATAATAAAAATATAATAAAAGGAAAATAAAGGTTGATTTTGGTGGATGCACTCCTCATAAACTATCGTGATCCTCTATTTGCAATTCTTTTGATTGCAGGGATGGTATTTATTATTGCTTTTGCCAGTTACTGGTGGGGGGTATATGTTAAGTCTCGTAAATCTCGCAGATTGCAACGCTTTTTAAAGAGATTTGAAACTCAAGGAGTTAAAAAGAGTCTTGAAAGTATGCCATATGCTCCAGAGATAGTCCGTCCACTTGTACTTTTGGCACAAGCGTATGAAAAGAGTGGTGAATATAACAATGCCATAGAGATAGGTTTATATCTTTTGAAATATATTGAGGATGAAGCTCTAATTTATGAGATAATGGAGCAAGTAGGTACTACCTATATGCATGCAGGATTTTTAGAGAGAGCTAAATCTACCTTTTTACAAATATTAAAATCAAATCCAAGAAATGAGAGAGTTCTTAACAATTTAATGGTGGTTTATGAGAGATTGCACGATTTTAATAGAGCAAAAGAGGTTATAGAGCCTTTAGAGACTCTTGGAGTAGATGTAAAAGAACTTAAAACTTATATCCAACTTAAAATAATATTAACTGATGCTGGAATAGAGCCAGATGAAAAGGTTAAAAGAGTAGTCTCTCTTTATGAATCAGAGAAAAAGTTTGATCGAATAGTTTTTGAGTATCTTTTAAAAAATGATCCAAATCAAGCTTGGAATATGGTTCGAGAGATAGATATTAATCAACTTATCGATCTCTTTTGGTATTTGCCTCCATCTTTTTTAGATTATGACAAAATAGAGAAGAGTGAAAAGTTGCGTGCTATCTATGGAGCAAGGGGAGATATTGAACCAAGTCCTCCTATTGGATGGTTTTTAATTGATATGTTAAATCATCTAAAAAGAACTGGATTTCAAAATGTAACAATGCAGTTTGCCTATTTGTGTAAAAATTGTAAACAGCAGTTTCCTTTACCTTTTGAGAGGTGTCCAAGGTGTATGGCGTTAGATAGTTTAGTTGTAGAGAAAGAGATTACAAAGGAGATGAATGAAGCAGGTTGTAATCTTCTGTGACGGTTCAAGTCTTGGAAATCCCGGACCAGGTGGTTACGGTGTAATTCTTAGATATGGTAACAGAGAGAAAGAGCTTACTGGTGGTGAGCCAATGACGACCAATAACAGAATGGAGTTAATGGCAGTCATTGAAGGATTAAAAGCTTTAAAAGAGCCTTGTGATGTTACAATTTACAGTGATTCAAGCTATGTTGTAAATGGCATAAATGAGTGGCTTGAAGGTTGGATAAAACGTAATTTTAAAAAGGTTAAAAATCCTGAGCTTTGGCAATCATATATTGAAGCAGCTAAACCACATAAAATTAAAGCTGTTTGGGTAAGAGGGCATAACGGTCATCCTGAAAATGAGCGTTGTGACGAGTTGGCACGTAATACAGCAGAACAATTTAAGGGCAAATCGTGTTAAGTAGATGCAAACTGCTTTGCATTTATAACGATTTGCGAGTTTATGGTTTGTATAGTTACAGCCATAAACTCAGGTTACCGATTATAAAAGGAGGTATTGATGGATGAGCTTAAACCACTTGAGGAGAAGCTTGGTTACAAGTTTAAAGATAGGCAAAAACTCATAGAGGCGTTGACGCATAAAAGTTATAAAAAACCATATAACAATGAGCGTTTGGAGTTTTTAGGAGATGCTGTACTTGATTTGGTTGTAGGTGAGTATTTGTATGTAAAATTTCCAAAAGCAAAAGAGGGTGAGCTAAGTAAAATGCGTGCTTCACTTGTAAATGAAGCAGGTTTTAAAAAGTTGGCTGATGCTTTGCGTTTGGGGGATTATATCTATATATCACCAGCTGAAGAGAATAATAAAGGAAGAGAAAAACCTTCACTACTTTCTAATGCATTTGAAGCATTAATGGGTGCAATCTATCTCGAATCGGGTCTCGATGAGGTACGACGTATTACGATCGATCTGATCGAGGCGTGCTATCCGAAGATTGACCTAAGCTCACTTTTTAAAGACTATAAAACAACTCTACAAGAGTTGACACAGGCAAAATTTGGTGTTATTCCAGATTATGTACTAAAAGATGCAACAGGACCTGATCATAACAAAGAGTTTGAAGTACAGGTCTTTGTAAATGATAGACTACTTGCTACAGCAAAAGGTAAAAGTAAAAAGTCAGCCCAGCAAGAGGCGGCACATTCAGCACTAAAACTTCTTAGAAGTGAGGAAAACAATTAATGTCAAATACATTTGGTAAACGATTTTGTATGACTACATTTGGAGAGTCTCACGGTAAAGCTATAGGTTGTATTTTAGATGGTGTACCTGCTGGACTTGAGATTGATGAAGAGTTTATTCAAAGTGAATTGGATCGTAGAAGACCTGGTAAAAATGCTTATGCTACAGCACGTAAAGAGTCTGATAAAGTAGAGATTTTAAGCGGTGTTTTTGAAGGGGTCAGTACAGGAACACCAATTGCAATGGTAATTTACAATACAAACCAAAAATCTAAAGATTACAGCAATAT
>CAZGCF010000093.1:0-5423 GCA_964524095.1 uncultured Campylobacterales bacterium
AATCCTGCAACCCAAAACATTACACCTACAGCAAGCATAACAGACCACATAGGAATGGTCCCTTCAATAGCAATGGCACCAGCAACAGGAGCCAAACCAAGAGAGAGTCCCAAAACCAAATGTGCCATTTCAGAAAAACGTTTAAACCAAGAGTATCCGCCAAGAATAAGCTAAATAGGAAAAGATAACCAAAAAGCAAGATCATTTATGACATACGCCACAGCAATAAAAAATATCGCATTTATGGCTATCAATATGCGCATTTGAGTTTCAGAAAAGCGACCATCTACATTAGGGCGATTTTTTGTACGTGGATTCTTTGCATCAATATCTCTGTCTAAGTAACGATTTGTCAGCATAGCAAAGTTTCTGGCACTAACTGCTGCAAGAACGCCAAGAAGTAAAAGCTTCCAGCCAAACCATCCATTAGCAGATACTATCATTGCAATGAAAATAAAAGGCAAGCTAAAGACAGAGTGTTGAAACATAATAAGCTCGTTAAAATCTTTATACCATTTAACTAATCTCAAAACCCACCTTTTTTTTTAAATGAATTTTATCATATAATCTCAAACATTGAAACATTAATAAGTAGCAATATCAAATAAAAGGGTTAAAGATAAAAACTATAGCTATTTTAGGTCCAACAGCAGTAGGTAAGAGTGCACTATCTTTAGAGTTGGCTGAGAGTAATAACTGTGCCATACTCTCATTGGACTCTTTGGCTATTTATAGGGAGATAGATATAGCTTCTGCAAAACCAACAGTTGCTGAAAGAGGGGATATACCACACTTTGGAATCGATGTTATAAATGTAGATATGCCCTTTAATGTAGCACTATTTATAGATCTCTACAAAGAGTCTGTTAACTTTTGTAAAGAGCATAAAAAAAATCTAATTATAGTTGGGGGAACAGGATTTTACCTTAAAACCCTTATAGATGGCATCTCTGAACTGCCAGAAATAGATGAAGAGACAAAAGTTAGAGTAGAAGAGGAGATGGGTGATCTAAAGAGTGCATACAACCTTTTAAAAGAGATAGATGAAGAGTATGCAAAAAATATTATGCCTACAGATCGCTACCGCATAGAGAAAGCTCTTACAATCTACTTTAAAACAGGTACTGCTCCAACTCTATACTTTAAAAAGAGTCCTCCAAAACCTGTAATGAAAGATTTTGAACTTTTTGAGATAGGTATGGATAAAGAGGTTTTAAATAGACGCATAGAGTTACGAACTGAGCAGATGTTTAAAATGGGGTTGGTAGATGAGGTAGCAAACTTAGAGTATAAGTATGGTAGAAACCACAATCCTATGAAGGCTATAGGCATAAAAGAGATTTTAGACTATTTAGATGGAAAATACTCCTTAAAAGAGGCAAAGGAGTTGATCTCTATACATACGCGCCAATTGGCAAAGCGTCAAAGAACATTCAACCGTACACAATTTCAGCCACATAAGATAGCAACAGCACAGGAGCTTAAACCTCAAATAGAAGAGATTTTACAAAAAAAGTAGTAACCTTGATATGTTATAATCTGCCAACAAATTTTTAAATATAAAAAAGGGGTTGAGTTGATGAAGAGTAAGAGAGTCTATAAGCGACGAACTGCATTTACATTGATGGAGCTGATGATAGTTATCATTATTCTTGGACTGCTTGCGGCATTGGTTATGCCTAATTTGACGGGTAAAAGTGAAGAGGCAAAGCAGAAGCTTGTCTGTATTCAGATGAAAAATATTTCTCAAGCCTTAAAGATGTTTAAAGTGGATAATGGAAGATACCCAACAACAGAAGAGGGGCTTAAAGCTCTTATAAAAAATCCATCACCAGATGAATTGCCAAACTATGCAAAATCTGGATATTTAGAAGATAGCAATATTCCAAAAGATCCTTGGGGGCACACTTTTGTATATATTGAAGATGATGGAAAGCCTGAGCTTATCTCTTTAGGTGCTGATGGTAAAGAGGGTGGTAGTGACGAGAATAAAGATATACGTCTATCTGAATGCAAATAGATAGATTCAAAGGGGGGTTCACCCTCTTTGAGCTTATGCTGGTTATTGTAATAATTGGCTTTATATATGCATTAGTAGCAGTTAAATTTTCTCAACAAGAGGAGAAAGAGCTAAAACTCTCTAATTTACCAAAGATTTTGTTAGATAGTAGATTTCACAAATCGGCTGAGGTGGTCTGTTTAGATGATGGTTCAAAAAGTTGTAATCTATATTTTGACAATCAACTTTCTAAAATGAGTCTGCAACTATTTAAGAAAAAACCGATAGTCTATAGATTAATGCCTGATGAGACTCTAAAAGAGATAGAGTTTGAACCTGTTATAGATGAAGATCAAAGAGCAATACCGGTATATTTCCGATATAGAGTTAGAAAAAATGGATCTGGTGATGAGATGATAGTAGATGATGGAAAAGGGGCTTTGCTTATGTTTGCCTATGCTGATCCAATAAGATTTAATGATGTGGAGTCTGCAAGAGATAGATTGATAGAGATTAAACTGAAAGCTTACGAATGATTTATCAATATAGAGGCATAGATAAAAAGGGTCAAAAGCGTAAAGGTCAAATAGAGGCTGAAACTATAGATGTGGTTAAACAAAGATTAAAATCTCAAGGGATTTTCTACACAGATATAAGAGCTGAACGATCTTTGATTCCTAAGCTCTCTTTAAAGAGGGCTTATCGCATAAAACCTTCAGAGTTGGCAATTTTAAGTAGAGACCTTGCTATCTTCATTAAGGCTGGAATTCCTATAGTTAAAGCACTTGGACTTCTTAAAAATCAGTATGAACGCCACAAAAAGATAGAGACCTTTCTTCAAACACTCATTACTTCTATTGATGAGGGAAAAACACTATATGGAGCAATGGAAAAGCAGTCTGTAGTCATATTGCCTCAATTTTACAAACAAGCGATCAAAGTATCTGAAGAGAGCGGAATTTTAGCTGGTGTTTTGCAGAAAATGTCCACCTTCTTAAAAGAGAGAGAGCGGATCAATAAACAGATCCAAGGGGCATTTGCCTATCCGGCATTTATACTTATTGCCTCTATTGGTATGGTTGCTTTTATGATCTCTTATGTTGTTCCTAAAATTGCAAATATCTTTACTCAAATGGGGCAGGAACTGCCTCCTATAACAAAGTTTGTTATTAGTGCTGGAAATATCTTTTCAAACTATTGGGTGCATATGCTTATAGTATTGATAGCAGTGGTTATACTATTCTACACGGCAAGGGCTAAAATACCACTATTTCGTACTGCAGTAGATAGAGCTCTACTCTCTATGCCATTTTTTGGTGCTATGCTGGAAAAGAATGAGCTAGGAAAATTCTCTTATATGTCTGCTGTTTTGGTGCAATCGGGAGTACCTTTTGTTCAAGCTATAAACCTTTCTGCTCAAATATTAAATAATAGTGTCATTAAAGAGCTGTTTCTTGATTCAGCCCAAAAAGTAGTAGAGGGTAAAAAGTTATCTATTGCTCTAAAGTCAGGTGATTTTCAATTAGATCCATCTTTTTTGCAAGCTATTGCTATAGGTGAAGAGACAAGTGAAGTATCGTCTATTTTGCAAAATCTTTCAGAACTCTATTTTGAAGAGAATAAAGATAGACTTGATCTACTACTCTCTCTTCTTGAACCGGCACTCATGCTTTTTGTAGGAGGAGTAATAGGATTTATTGTAACAGCTATGCTATTACCAATCTTTTCTATAAATATTCAATAAGATTTTATGTTAAAGAAAAAGCGAGTAAAAGAGGATAAACAAAAACATTTAACCACATCATTGCTGGTGATAGGGGCATAGCAAACATTGCTCTAAATTCAGGTGAGAGAGAATCCTCTTCTACTTTTTTAACTAACCACAATTTTGTAGTAATATCTAAAGCTTTTAAAATGACAATTATAGATATGGTCGCTTTACCATAATAGAGGTATGCAAAGAGTGCTATGTAAAATGATGGATGCATTAAAAAAAGTAGAAATATATTTGTAAAATAGTAACCTCTTATCTTCTCTATAACACCACCAAAAGTAGGTGCACTTTGCCACCAACTCTCAAATATTTCACAAACAAGAAGTAGTATCAGAAAAAAAATTGCGGTTGTATCTATTATCATCTATAGCCTTATAAACTCTTTTTTATGATTTAACACTTTAACAAGGTATCTTCTTGCCTCTTTGTAAGGCATTGAACTTTTTAGTTTAGTATAGACTTGAGATGGAGTTTTTGAGTTTATAATCTTAAAAGCTCTATCTCTGTTTTTTGAGAATGTTTTTAAAACATTACCGCTTCCTGTATTGTAAGCACTTATTACACAATACTCTCTAGAGATAGGGTTACGAATCTTACCAAGATATTTGAAATTTAAGATATTTAGGTAGGCACACCCTAACTCTATATTATTTTTTGCGTTAAAAAGGTACTCTTTTGTAGGTGTCCAAGCCCTTTTTTTAGCATGTCTGTAAGCATCTCTTCCTGCTGTTTTAGGAACTATCTGCATAAGTCCAAATGCACCAGCATTGCTTACAGCATACTGGTTAAAGTCACTCTCTGTCTTTATAATTGCATAGACCAAGTTTCTACTTATATTGTACCTTTTAGCAAATCTCTCAACATATGGTTTAAATTTTTTAACCCTGATCTTTTCGTGATCTTTTACCATTCTAATTTGCACAAAATGCACAGGAACTCTTTTGCCATTGTTAACAATATATTTTTTCTGTAATCTATTTTTTGTCAGATATTTGGCAAAATTTTCAGCCCTCCATCTATAAAGGATCGCTTTATTTTGGTGATCTAAAACCTCTTGATAGAGGTAAGGTTTTCCACCTAATTTTACAGGTTTGGAAGAGTAAAGATCAACTCCTCTAGGATCTTCTGGTGTTAAGAGTGTTGTAACTATAGCCTTTTTAAGGCTTGTTATTGGGGTTTTGTAGTCTAAAGTTTCAACTGTAACTACTCCATTGTCAAAATCTATTTCAGCTCTACTTTTATAGTTTTGCAAATATTTTACATATTTGGTACGACTTGGCTTTTTTACATTCTGTTTACCCCATTTTTTCGATACAGCATTTAAAAATCTATTTATATCTGCTAAAAAGCTCTTAACATCTTTCTCTAAAAGTTTTGGATTTTTGGTATATTTGACACTTTTTTTTCTTGCAAAATCTTTTACAGCACTTTGAGGTTTTTTGCTCAAAGCAATTTTTGTTATTTGAGAATAGTCACTAGATGCGCAACCACCTAAAACTATAATAGCTAAAATGAAAGAGTATAGTTTTTTAATCATCTGTTAGCACCTGATTTATATATTTTTATCAATCTTTTATTTTTTGTATTATACTAAAGTCTAATTAATTGTTTTTAAATTAGATTTTGAGAAAAATGAAATATGTTATAATG
>CAZGCF010000094.1:0-5363 GCA_964524095.1 uncultured Campylobacterales bacterium
GTATCCAAAAAAGTTGATCAAAGCGGTTCTGTAGTTCTTATTAGTAGCAGATGAAAGTTTTGCTGTAGCCGATGCCAAAAAATCGCTCAACATCTCTTCATCAATCTCTTTCATAGAGCCCAATCCAAGATTTGATAGATATTTATAGAGCTTTTCATGCGGTTTATAATAGGTATTGATCCCAATAAGACCGGCATTTCTTGCATCTTTTGCAAGTTGTGATAACTCTTTTATATTTTTTACCCCAATTCTAAGAGTTCCTATAATTTGAGCCAATCTATCTGGATCATTTACTTGTCTGTTTGATAAACTATTTAATTTTGAGTGCATATATCTAGATATCCAAAAGAGTAGCGTCTTTTCAAAACTATCTTCAAAGTCCAAAGGATACTTCATTCTTATCCTTTCAATCTCTTTTTACAATCTATTAACTTAACTATAAATACGCCATTAAGAAAGAGTGATAACATAAGAAGTATTGCAACAATGGTCATAGCTTGTTCCTTTAGTTTTTGAGTATTATATCAAAACTATTTTAAAAAGTATTGAAAACTGTAATTTTCAAACTTTATTATCTTCTCTGTTTTGCAACTCTTTAATCATCTTTCTATAGTGGTCAACCCCCAAAAAGCTCTTCTCAAGTCGCCATCTCAATATAAACTCTATAATATCACTTTTAAGTTTCTCATCTAACTTTTCAACTCTACCAAAATATTTGAGATTAATATTTTTAGCTCTCTTTTTACCATTGTCTCCTGCATATGAAATTGCAATAATTTGTGCATACTTCCCTTTAGATATCTCTCCAAGGTTTGCATGGTTTAAAGATATTCCTGAAAGATTCATAGCTTTAAATTCAAATATATTTTTAAAATCTTCAATCTTTTCATAAAGCTCAAACTTTTCAAACAGCTCTTTTAAACGTTTCTGATTCTTTTTACGATCAATTTCATAAGATGTAAGTTCATTTGCCAAAGCTTTTAGCCTATCTATTTTGTTTGACATATGAGTAAATCCTTTTTAAAATTAGTTCAATATTAAAAAATATCACCGCAATTCTAACGCGTTTTTATGGTAAAATCAATAAATTTTTTTAAAGGTATCTTTATTATGTCTATTAAAACACCATTCCTTGCAACCGACAGCATTATAGAGTGTTTCAATAGTAATGGAGAGTTTCAGGGTATTGTTCTTATTGAGAGAAAAAATCCACCATTGGGAGTCGCCCTACCCGGTGGCTTTGTAGATATTGGCGAAACTGTTGAAAATGCTTGTATTAGAGAGATGAAAGAGGAGACTGGATTAGATATAGAGATTAAGTATCTACTTGGAGTCTATTCAGATCCAAAACGTGATGAGCGATTTCATACAGTATCAATTGTCTATGTCAGTAAAGCTTTTGGAACCCCTGTTGGTGGTGATGACGCAAAAACAGCAACACTCTACCATCTTTCAGATATTCCTTGGGGAAAATTGGTCTTTGACCATAAAGAGATTTTAAGAGACTATATTAAACATAAGGAAAGTTGTTAACAATGGATTACCTATCGATCAAAGGTCCCTCTCGTCTAAGTGGAGAGGTAGATATTTCAGGAGCAAAAAATGCCGCTTTACCATTAATTGCGGCAACTCTATTATGTAATGAACCTTGCATTATAAAAAATATTCCAAATGTTGCAGATATTAGAACACTTTTAAAGCTTTTTGAAAAGTTAGGAAGTGAATTTACATTTGAAGATCACACTTTAAAAATAGATAATAAAAATATAAAAAGTACCACAGCTACATATGACATAGTAAAAACGATGCGAGCATCTATTTTGGTGCTTGGTCCACTTTTGAGCCGTTTTGGAACTTGCCAAGTAAGTCTTCCCGGTGGATGTGCCATAGGTCAGCGCCCTATTGATCTTCATCTAAAAGCTCTTGAGCAGATGGGTGCTGTTATAGAGATCAAGAATGGATATGTTGTAGCATCAGCACCAAAAGGTCTAAAAGGTAGCAAAATTTACTTTGACAAAATCACAGTAACCGGTAGTGAAAATATTATTATGGCGGCGGCATTGGCAAAGGGTAAAAGTGAACTCATAAATGTTGCAAAAGAGCCTGAAGTTGTACAGTTATGCGAAGTCTTAAGAGATGCTGGAGTAAATATTGAAGGGATCGGAACTGATGAGCTTATTATTGAAGGAACAGATCGCGAACCTTTAAGTTTTAAACCATTCTCCATTATTCCGGATCGTATTGAGGCGGGAACATATCTTTGTGCCGCCGCTATAACATTTAGCTCTATTACCCTTAACAGTGTTAGAGCTGATCATCTTGATGCTGTTACAGCAAAACTTCAAGAGGCTGGTTGTCAAATAGAGTGTAGCAAAGATAGCATCACAATCTACCCTGCTAAAAAATTGAGTGCATTTGAAATCTCAACTACCGAATATCCTGGATTTCCTACCGATATGCAGGCACAATTTATGGCATTGGCAACTCAGGCTGAAGGTGTTAGTATTATAGAGGAGAGACTATTTGAAAACCGTTTTATGCATGCTAGTGAACTGCAACGTCTTGGAGCTAGCATACACTTAAAAGGTCATACAGCAACACTAAATGGACCTATTTCGCTACTTGGTGCTGATGTTATGGCAACAGATTTAAGAGCAAGTAGTGCACTTGTTCTTGCCGGACTTGCGGCAAAAGGAACTACAAATGTCCATAGAATTTATCATTTAGATAGAGGTTATGAATCTTTACATGAAAAGTTAAAAAGATTGGGTGCAAACATAGAGAGATTGAAGGAGTAGCTCTACCCTACTCCTCTTCAAATATGATTATCTCATAGTTGTTTTTTGTAACTATTGCTCTGTGGCTGGGAATTGTTGTACTATTGTTAGCCTTTTCTAACTCATTTCTTAGTGAATCTATCTCTTCTTGCATCGCATCAATCTTCTCTTTTAACTGCATAATGATGTCAACACCAGCCAAATTTACACCTAACTCACGTGTAAGGCGTAATATAAGCTTTATACGATCTATGTCGCGTTGAGAGTAGAGTCTCATACGCCCCTCAGTTCTTGAAGGCTCTATGAGACCTTCACGCTCATACTGCCTTAGAGTTTGAGGATGAATATTTAAAACCTTTGCAACTACACTGATCAAATATACCGGTTCGTCATAACTGTGCATTACTCACCTCCCGGAAGTTTCTCTTCCATCATTTTAGCAAGTTCAGGATCAAGCTCTTCAACCTTAGGTAAAACTATATTAGCTATTAGATAAAGATCACCTTTAATCTTTGTCTTTCTATTTGTTACACCCAATCCCTTAACACGGAACTTCTGCCCATTTTTAGTATTTTGAGGGATCTTTAGGGTTATCTCTTTTTCGAGTGTAGGAACTTTGACTTTTCCTCCAAACATTGCAATTTTTAGAGGAATATCGATTGTCTTATAAAGATCGTCCCCCTCTCTTTTAAACTCTGGACTTGGTGCAACTTCAATCTTTAGTAGTAGATCACCTCTCTGTCCATTGTAGCTTTTACCTTTATTGCGGATTCGAAGAGTCTCTCCTGTCTTTACGCCGGCTGGAATACGTACATCAAATGTTTCACCACTTGCCGATATGCTGTGTGTTCCACCTAAAACTGCTGTATTAAATGGTATGGTAATCTTTGCATGAATATCTAGATCAGGAGCACCCATTCCTCCCATATCAAATCCGCCAAAGCCACCAGAGCTAAAACCTCCAAAGCCACCTCTTCCACCAGCTCCACTAAAGCCACCAAAACCACCGCCAAAAATGTTGCGTAAAATCTCATCTAGATCAACATTTGCTCCTTGTCCACGAGCAAAGTCATGGAAGTTTTGACCTCCAAATATTTGATCTCCAAACTGATCATACTGTCTCTTCTTTTCAGGATCACTGAGTACTTCGTAGGCGGCATTAATCTCTTTAAACTTCTCTTCTGCTGATGGATCTTTATTTATATCAGGGTGATACTTTCTTGCTAATTTACGATAGGCACGCTTGATCTCATCTGCACTTGCATTTTCGCTTACACCTAAAGTCTCATATAGGCTTTTACTCATGCCCACTCCTTAAAATTTACCAAATTTTTGTGGAATTATATCATAAAAGTTTAGTCGATGTCAATCAACTTTAAAGATATAAAAATTGTAACTATACAATTTTGTGGAATATAAATTTATAAGAAAAGTATTATTTGATTTAAAGATTGTAGTTGTAAGAAGTTTAATGAAGAAGATAAGAGATGGTATAGAACCATCTCTTAAAATTTAATATTAGTGATTATGTCCTTGATTTGGAAGAGGATACTCATCAGCAGTTTTACAATACTCCTCTCCAGCTGAGCAACATCCGTCAGTTACTCCAAGAGCCTTTAAAGCACTATCAAATGCCCAGTAGTGATTGTAACTACCACTTCTTAAGTTACTAAATACCATTACTAAATCATCTGCTCCACTAGCTATAGCAATCTTTTCATCTAAATCGTTAATATCGGTAACCTCAACCATACACCCTACTTGAAGAGCATCTGTTAATGATTTACTCCCCTTTTCATATAGTGCATTATATAGATCCTCTATTTCAGATAACCCATACTTGCCAAGTTCAAAGGCATTTAGCTCATCTGCCGAGTAGCCTCCACTATAATCAGTTAAGTTTGTAATATTTAGATCATACTTTGCAATTAATGATTCAACCATAGATTGATGTTTTGTTTCTGAACGAGAAGCTATATTGTATAGTGTTGGATGAGAATATGATTCATATAGAGCATAATATATATCTTTTGCAAGTTTCTCTTCATTCCACATATATGCTAATGTGGCTTTCTGTTCATCTGTTAATTGATAAGTTGGTAGTGAACTTATTATAGCTGTACTATTGTGTGTACTATTCCATCCACCTCCACCATATGTATAGCTATTTTGAATCTCTAAAACATCTTCACTATTTAATCTTGAAATATTTAATCCATTAACTAATTGATCTTCCAACTCAGCAATAGTTACTTCACTATTAATATATAAATTTATACGATCTTTTATATCATCTTCTAAACTTTTTAACTGATCTAGGGTTATATATTCAGGATTTGAGATATTGTTTTCAATACAATAGGCAAAAATAACATCACTAATTGCTGCAATAGTTTTATTTGTATTTGGTGTTTCGTTATATATCTCATCATCACTCAATCCAAAACTCTCCTCTAGCCATAACTTAATATCATCATTTACGGCAATAGTATTAACTAGAGTTGTAGCACTCCCTTTATGACCTCTTAATAGTATTGTATTATTAACATCATCTACCGATACAATTCCATTTCTATCAATATCTAT
>CAZGCF010000095.1:0-5322 GCA_964524095.1 uncultured Campylobacterales bacterium
TGATAATAACGGCAATTTCAGCTGCTTCTATTGCTATGTTTATGACACTTCGAAATAGCTCTGTACTCTCATCTATTCCACCGGTATCTACTATCTCTGCCTCTTTACCGTCAAAGTATATTAACTCTTTTTTTACATCTCGTGTTGTTCCTGCCATATCTGAAGTAATGGCTATCCGACGTTTTGCAAATCTGTTAAAAAGTGAGCTTTTTCCTACGTTTGGTTGTCCTAAAATTGCTATTTTTTTCATATCTCTCTTTTATTTACAAAAATTTAATATTATTTTATCAAACATTATGTTTAAATACACTGATTAAATAAAAATAGTGTAGGTAAGTTATGAAATGGTTGATAAGTTTAATTATTTTAGTTTCGGTTTTAGGGGCAGATATTATTGATGCAAAATATATAGTTGAGTATGGAATTTTTGGTCAAATGGGAAAAGCTGAAGCTAAACTCACAAAAAAAGATAAGCATTATAAAATAGAAGTAAAAGCTTATGCAACAGGCTTGGCAAAAATTCTTAGTGGTGGACGTGTAGAATCTTATGAAAGTGAAGGTACAATTCTACCTAATGGTACATTAAGACCAAATATATTTCGTCAAAATCTAAGTCGAAGAGGGAAAACTCTTATCAAAATATATACCTTTGATCGAATAGAGAGAAGAGTTAAATTTAAAGAGAAAAGATATAAAGATGGCAAATTGAAAAGTGAGAAGGGAGGAGAACTTCCATACTTTGCTGAAAATGATATACTTTCACTCTACTTTAATATAAATAATATTTTATTAAATAGTTGCCAAAAACCTTTTGATAAGATGTTAAAAGCGGTAGGTGCACAGAAGAAGAGTGGAAATATTCGTGTCACTACAGTAATTGGTAACGAAAAAGAGAAGGTTAAAGATTTATTAGGTAAGGCTTCTTGTTATCTTAAAGTAACAGTTTATCAAAAGATCTTTGGTTCTAAAGGTGGAGAGTTGTATTTAGGAATGAGACCAGATTTTGTTGTTAAAAAAGCAGTTTTGAAAGATGTTATTCTATTTGGTGATATTCGCGGTAACTTAACTCAGTTTTCTAAGCACAACTGATAGTGAATGCAAGATTGTTAAAGATTGATGCCGGTGTTCGGTATATGTTATTTGCATCTTTTATGTTTGCGATGATGGGTGCATTTGCAAAATTGTTGAGTTCCAATCTTCCATCTATTGAGGTAGTCTTTTTTCGTAATGTCTTTGGCTTTTTTTTGGTGGCTGCTACTGTTTTTAAAAAACCTATGACACATACCGGTGGAAAGCCATTTCTACTACTCTTTAGAGGATTGATGGGCTTTTTTGCACTTTTGGCATTCTTTTATAATATTGGTCATATCCCTTTGGGTGATGCTATGACATACTCAAAAACATCACCAATATTTACTGCTCTTTTTGCTTGGATCTTTTTGAAAGAGGCATTAGGTATTCGTGGTTGGCTTGCTCTTGCTATAGGTTTTATAGGTATTGTTTTAATAGCAAAACCAACTGGTATGATGTTAGATAAAACTGCTTGGCTTGGAATTTTTAGTGGAGTAGGGGCGGCACTTGCTTATACAGCAGTGAGAGAGTTAAAACAGTATTACGATACACGTGCAATTGTTCTTTCGTTTATGGGGGTAGGTACTGTTGGACCACTTATTTTAATGTTACTTTCACCATATGTAGCAGTAGAAGAGCTTGATATGCTCTTCGCCTCATTTGTTATGCCATCAGGAAAAGAGTGGGTTTATATTATAATGCTTGGGCTCTTTGCAACACTTGCTCAAATATATATGACTAAAGCTTATGGAGTAACAAAGGCTGGAGTTGTTGGAGCAGTAAGCTATAGTAATATTCTATTTTCTATAATGGTTGGGTTGTTGATTGGAGATCCATTTCCTGATCCGATTACTTGGGCTGGAATTGGTCTAATTGTTACTGCTGGGATTATTGTTGCAAGAAAAAAATGATAAAATAACCAATCAAAACTTAAGTTACAAATATGATCTATATAAGAGTATTGTGAGTCGGTGTAGCGCTATTATTAGTAGAATACATCAAACATATTTCTCAAAAGGATCAAAATATGACTGATCGAGAGTTAAAAGATTTAGTAGCAAGCATAGCGGTAGCTCAAGCAAAGACAGATGAAGAATTAAATAAACTAAAAGAGGCTCAGTTAAAGACAGATGAGCAGTTAAAAAAGACAGATGAGCAGTTAAAAAAGACAGATGAGCAGTTAAAAAAGACAGATGAGCAGTTGAAGAAGACAGATGAAAAGATAAATCGTATAGCATCTTTAGTAGGAAATATCTCAAACAATCAAGGAGATGTAGCAGAGGAGTATTTTGTAAACTCTCTTGAGGAGTGTCTTAAGGTTGGTACTATAGATTTTGACTACTTAATTCCAAATTTTAAAGCAAAAAGAGGACGTCAAATATTGGCAGAGTATGATATTTTGTTGGTTAATGGAGAGAGTGTTGCCATAGTAGAGGTGAAGTATAAAGCTCATTTAAATGATTTAGATAACTTGCCAAAAAAGATAGAACAGCTTAAAAACTTACCACAATACAAAAACTATAAAGTGTACGCTGGAATTGCAACCTTTTATGCGACAGATGAACTTATAAATAGAGCAAAAGAGTTAGGATACTTTATATTGCAAAGAAAAGGTGATGTAGTTGTGACACATTTTGAAAATTTGAAAGTAGCGTAAATTATGTATAAAGAGAGTTTAGAAAATATAAAAAAGTCAAGATGCAGGAACATTTTTATTGCTGATTAACAAAGTGGGTAAAAGAGTTTGTTCAGGTCTATTTGATGATTTTATTTGAAATTAAAAAACAATGTTAAAAGGAAAAAAATGATTTTAATAGCAGGACCTTGTGTAATTGAGAGTAGAGACTCTGTTCTTCGTATTGCAGAATCGTTAAAAAAGTATGCTGAAGACGAGACTATAGATTTCTATTTTAAAGCCAGTTTTGATAAGGCAAACCGTACATCACTAGAGAGTTACCGTGGACCAGGTCTTGAAGAGGGAATGAAGATATTTGAAGAGATAAAAAGAGAGTTTGGATACAAAACATTGACAGATGTGCATGAATCACATCAGGTTCAAAGTGTTAGTGAAGTTGTTAATGTTTTACAGATTCCCGCTTTTTTGTGTCGTCAAACAGACCTGTTGGTAGCAGCGGCAAAGACTGACTGCATTGTGAACATTAAAAAGGGGCAGTTTATGGTTCCTGCAGATATGCAGTACTCTGTACTTAAAGTGCTTAAAACCAGAGGTTTTGAGATGTGTGATTATGAAACAAGCAAAAAAGCGGGTGTCTGGTTGACTGAGAGAGGTTCAACTTTTGGGTATGGAAATTTAGTTGTTGATATGAGATCTCTGCCTATTATGCGAAAGTTTGCACCAGTCATTTTTGATGCTACTCACAGTGTTCAAATGCCAGGGCAGGGTGGAAAAACAGGCGGTGACAGCTCATTTGTTCCTTACTTAGCAAGAGCAGCTGCAGCAACAGGAGTAGATGGTTTCTTCTTTGAAACACATTTTGATCCGGCATCTGCTTTAAGTGATGGTCCAAATATGGTAAGATTGGAAGAGTTGGAAAAGCTCATTGAACAGATTAAGGCTATTAGAGAAATAGTAAGCTAGTATGGTAAAATAGCAAAAATTGAAATGAAGGTAGTTTGATGAATGTTATAGAGGGAAAGTTAAGATTACACGGCAGTGAAAGTATTGCTATCATAGCAAGCAGATTTAATCATATTATTACTGATCGCCTTGTAGAGGGTGCTCGTGATGCCTTTTTGCGTCATGGTGGTAAAGATGAAAATTTAGATCTAATTTTAGTGCCTGGAGCTTTTGAGATTCCATTTGCTTTGCAAAAGGCTCTTGCAAGCGGTAAATATGATGGTGTTTGTTGTGTCGGTGCTGTAATTAGAGGTTCTACTCCACACTTTGACTATGTTGCCGCAGAAGCAACCAAAGGTGTAGCTAGTACAACACTTAAATATGGCAAACCGGTAGCATTTGGAGTACTTACTACCGATACTATTGAACAAGCAATTGAGCGTGCAGGTAGTAAAGCTGGAAATAAAGGTTTTGAAGCTATGGCAGGCGTTATAGAGATGCTTGATCTATACCGGGCAATGGAGGAGTAATGGCAACACGTCATCAGTCCAGAGGGGCAGTAATAGGTCTTTTATATGCTCATGATATAGGTAATCCTGAAGTTCAACAGTTTAGTGAAGATCTACTTGAAGAGAAAAAGATAAGAAATAAGCAAAGGGAGTTTGCACTTGGTCTTTATAATGGTGTATTAAATCATTTAGAGACTATCGATAGTGAGATTAAAGCACATCTGAAAGATTGGGACTTTGATCGGTTAGATCACGTTGATAAGTCAATTTTGCGCTTAGGTACATATGAATTGCTCTATACTGAACTTGATAGAGCTGTTGTTATTAATGAAGCAGTTGAGCTTGCAAAAGAGCTTGGCAGTGATCAGTCTCCAAAATTTGTCAATGGTGTTCTTGATGCTATAGAAAAGACCTCTTCTAAAAAGGGTGAAGAGGCATGAGCCGTCTTAGTAAAGAGGAGGCAGTTGATCTGATCCGTAATGCAGACCTAAAAACACTTGGTCGTATGGCAAGTGAAATGAAGGCAAAACTGCATCCTAAAAAGATCACTACATTTGTTGTGGATCGTAATATAAACTATACAAATGTATGTTGGGTTGGTTGTAAATTTTGTGCCTTCTATAGACACGGTAAAGATGATGATGCTTATGTTTTAACTTTTGAAGATATTGATCAAAAGATTGAAGAGCTTCTATCGATTGGTGGAACACAGATCCTTTTTCAAGGTGGTGTACATCCAAAGCTTAAAATTGAGTGGTATGAGGATCTTGTAGAGCATATACATACAAAGTATCCTGAAGTTACAATTCATGGATTTAGTGCAGTTGAGATAGACTATATAGCCAAAGTATCACGAATAAGTGTTGAAGAGGTGCTAAAGCGTTTGGCTGCAAAGGGGCTTAGTTCTATCCCTGGAGCTGGAGCAGAGATTTTGAGTGACAGGGTGCGGGATATAATCGCGCCAAAAAAGATAGATGTAAAAGATTGGTTGAATATTCATAGGTTAGCACATAAAAACGGTATCAAATCTACAGCTACAATGATGTTTGGTACAGTAGAGACAGATGAAGAGATTGTAGAGCATTGGGAGCACATACGAAATCTTCAAGCTGAGACGGGTGGATATCGTGCTTTTATTATGTGGAGTTTTCAGCCACACTACAC
>CAZGCF010000096.1:0-5302 GCA_964524095.1 uncultured Campylobacterales bacterium
ATTTGGATGCAATCTATAGACTTTATAAAGAGCATAATCCAGAAATCATCTTTATGACCCTCAAAGTCTATGTAAAACCAGTAGTCAAAACCTTCATCCTCTGGCGCTGGACGGCTCTCAATCTTTTTTAGATTTATATTAGATTCATGGAAACTTTGCAAAAACTCATAAAGAGTTCCTGGTCTATCTAAAAGTCTAGCAAGAATAGATGTCTTATCATCACCGCTTTGAAGATTCTCAAAATCACTCAATATTATAAATCTGGTTTTATTTTTATGGTTATCTTCAATATTTTCAAACATTACTGGAACTTGATATAGCTTAGCGGCAATGTGTGAACAGATAGCGGCACTTTCAGGATCTTCTGATGCCAATTTTGCCGCTTTTGATGTTGATTCAACAGGTATATACTCTATGGAGTCTAATTCATGCTCCATCAAAAAACTTCTGCACTGATTGAATGCTATATCTTTAGAGTATATTCTCTTTACATCATGAAGCTTTGAGGCTTTTGTAACAAATGAGTGGTGAATTGGCATATATAGCTCAGCTACAATTTTTAGATCAGTCTTTGCCAGCTCATCCAAAGTTTCACCAACAAAGCCATTTGTATTATTCTCTATAGGAACAACAGCAAATTTTGCTCTTTTGGCATGGACTGCTTTAAAAACTGCTGGTATTGAGTGTAGAGGAATATACTCACTCATTGCACCAAAACGATTCTCTGCCGCTTGATGTGTAAAGCTACCCTCTGGTCCAAGATAGGCTACCTTTTGAGGCTGTTCAAAGTTTCTTGCTGTAGCAAAAATCTCCAAAAAGATTGCCTCTATTGCCGATTCGGTCAATGGACCACTATTCTGTTCTGATAATCTTTTAATAATCGCCTTTTCGCGTTCAGGTCTATAGATGGCTCCACCTGTTCTAGTCTTAAGCTCACCAACCTTTTGAACAATCTTTATGCGTTCATTTAAAAGCTCTAGCAATTTGTCATCAATTTCATCAATCTGCTTACGTAGCTCATCTAAATCCATCTCAATTCTCCATTCTCAACTAAAAAGATCCCCTATCCTATTTGCAACTCTATCTGCACTATTTAAGACACCTTTTACCTCATTGGTAGAAGTAATTTTACCACTAAGTACTAGAGAGGTTTTCATACCAAGAGCCTTTGCACCAGCAAGATCTCCTAATAGATCATCGCTTATCATCTCAACCTTTTCAAATGAGAAACTACTATCTTGCTCACAAAGCTTTTCTAGCGCTTGAGTATAAAAGGAGAGACTAGGTTTTCCCACAATCTGATATTCAGCTCCTGTTGCAAATGAGATCATCTTTAAAATAGCACCAACTCCTGGAAACCTCTTTCCATTTTTAGCATAGATCGATGTTTCATGCATTCCTATAAGCTTTGCACCACCAAGAACTAACTCAATCATTTGAGCATACTCATCATTGGTAAAGTCTGCCTTTATAGAGACTAAAACAGCTGAAGGATTCTCAAAGTCGAACCTATATCCACGCTCTTTAAGCAGTTTTAGAAACTCTGAAGTTCCATATACTGCAACAGATGTAGGAGGCAACACCTTATCTAAAACCATTAGTGGATCTAAATATTGTGTATCATCAAAAATATACCCCAAACTGCGAAGATACCCTTTAAACTCTTCGCTATCCTGCTTTGTATTGTTTGTCACAAGAACAAAAGGGGTACCCTCTCTTTTTAACTTCTCAATGGTTTCAATGGTAGTAGCTATTGGGCGTTTTTCTCTATCATCAATCAATGTACCCTGTACATCAATCATATAGCCCTTAACCATCATAGACACATCTTCTCCAGTTTAATCAAATCTTCAAAAGATTCACGCACTCTTATAAGTGTATCTTTTCCACCATTTAAAGCCACCTCTGCCGGACGTGGACGAGTATTATAGTTGCTTGACATAACAAAACCATATGCACCTACACTATGAACAACGATCAAATCGTTATGCTCAGTTTTAGGCAAACTTCTCTTTTTAGCTAAAAAGTCTCCACTCTCACATACTGGTCCTACCACATCTGCTTCACTTAGATCGCTCTCTTTTCCAACCACTTCAACTTTGTGATATGCATTATATAGGCTTGGTCTTAAAAGATCATTCATAGCTCCATCTACAACTATAAAGCGTTTCCCCTCATTAACCTTTTCATAAAGGACTTTAGTCAAAAAGTAGCCACAATTTCCTACCATAAAACGTCCTGGCTCACAAATTATAGTTACATCAAGCCCATATAATGTAGCAAATATAGCCTGTGCATAATCGTAAGGCTCTATTGTAGTCTCATTGTCATAAACTATTCCAAGACCACCACCAACATCAAAAAACTTTATATCTATCTTTATAGCTTTTAAACTTCTAACAAGATCAGCAACGATCATACAACTCTCTTTAATAGGCTCAAGTTCAGTCAACTGAGAGCCTATATGAAAGTGAATACCAACTGGATCTAAATGCTCTGAGTTGTTCGCCCTAATATACATTCTTTTGGCTGTTTCAATATCTACACCAAACTTATTTTCATGTAAACCTGTAGAGATATATGGGTGAGTCTTTGGATCAATATTTGGATTTACTCTAATGCTGATACGTGCCTGTTTGCCAACTCTTTTTGAGATCTCTTCGACACGCTCCATCTCAGCTTCACTCTCCAAATTTAGCAAGAGAATATCGCTCTTTAATGCCTCTTCTATCTCATCATCTCTCTTTCCAACTCCGCTAAAGATGATCTGATATTTAGGTACTCCAGCCATCAATGCACGTCTTACTTCACCTATTGAGACACAATCTGCACCAGCTCCAAGTTTAGCAAGATGTGAAATAACAGATAGATTTGAGTTTGCTTTTACTGCATAACTTATGAGAGATTTTCGTCCTGAAAATGCTTTTTTCAACTTCTCATACTGCCCTGTAATATGATCAAAGTCGTAAACATAAAGAGGTGTTCCATATTTGTCTGCTAAAGTATTAAAATCGATCAAAACACAGCCTTTAAAACTTAATTTCTTTATTTTAGCAAACAAACCTTTAAAAGATTGATGATTAGCAAAAAATATTGAAGATTGATAGAGTAAAACTCTATCATATAACATCTGTTCGCTTAATAAATGCCCAAATAGCTAAAACTGCTAAAATCAAAACAACTGGCACAATCCCAAATTCAGGATAGATAACTCCGCTTAAACTTATGCGATAAAACAGATATATTACTCCCCAAACCATTAATGCTAAACCACTCAATGAAAAAGATACTCCTAAAATATTACTATTTCTAGCTTGTGGAGGGATAAACAGAAAAAAGAGAATAACCAACAATGGTGCAAAGAGAGGAGCAATTACCATATAGTACATAACTGAACGAATTTTTGATGTTTCAAGCGACTGAAGATTTAAAATACTCCATGCACTCCAAGCATCTTGTATAGTAAAGTAGTGTTTCCCCTCCATTACAGAAGATAAAACTTTTGGTTTAAAACCTTCTAACGTATAGACAAAAGGTCTATATGATATAGTGATTCCCTCTTTACTTAAACTCTTTGGATCTGGTTTATTTATAATTTTTACATTTTCTACTCTCCACTTTTCACCATCAAATATAGCTTTATCTCCATATATAATTTGGATCAACTTTCTATCTTTTAATCGATAAATTTTGATAGTAGAAGCTTTTTTTGTTAAAGGTAGAAGGGTCTTTATATAGACAAAACTGTCATTATATTTTACAAAAATATTTTTTGTTGAATTATCTGATTTTTTTCTAGCCAAATCTTTTGCATAACTTTCAGCATTTACAAATGGCGTAAAGTGCATAGAAATATAGATAAACGTCAAAACAAAAGAGGTAACAATATATGGAAACAGAACAGATCTTTTAGAGTAACCAAGAGCATAAAAGCTTACAAGTGCATTAGAGCGAATAAGAGCTATTTTAGAAACAATCATTGCAAAAACAAGTGCAATTGGAAAAAGCAGATTTAATGCAAACAGACTCTTATAAAAGATGTAGAGTACTTTAAGGTTAAACCCATCTAACTGTGGAGTATTTTGCATATAATCCAAACCAGCAAAAAGTGACACAAGAGCTAATATAATAATAAAAAAATAGCGTAAATAGAGTAGAGTTACATATCTAAACATTCGCATCTAAAATACCTTGACGCTTAACTTTTGTCTCTTATAGTATATTTAGAAGAGACAATATTGAGTGGATGCTTAGTTAATTCTAACACAGATTTAGCAGATTTTTCTATCCATTGAGGTAAATTTTCCAGTTCATCTTTACTAAATTGACTTAAAACATAATCAGCAACTTGTGACTTATATGTTGGTTTACCTATGCCCATACGAACTCTTATATAGTCTCTGCCAATCTTTTCATCTATAGACTTTAATCCGTTATGACCTCCACTTCCACCACCCTTTTTAAAACGCAATGCACCAAATGGTAGATCTAAATCGTCATGTACAACAATAATATTATCTAACTCAATCTTATAAAACTGCTTTACAGCTTGAAGAGATTTACCAGAATTATTCATATAGGTTGTAGGTTTCAAAAAGATAAGATTGGATGATTTAAAAAGTTCACCATGAAAAGATGAAGAGGAAAGAGAGTGGGCTTCTGTTTGATCGATTAAATGATCGATCGTCAGAAACCCTATATTGTGGCGTGTATATTCGTACTCTTTGCCAGGATTACCTAAGCCTACGATAAGCCACATCTTTAATTACTTCGCTTTGATAACTCCAACTACAGGTACACGACCTGCAACCATGATTTTATATTTATCAGATTCAGGAATATCACGAACTAAGATTGCATCACCGACATCAAGATCAGTTACATCAAGAACAAAGCTTTGTGGAATATTTTCAATTGTTCCTTTAACTTTGATACGTCGTTTTGAAATAGCCAATACACCCTTGTTTTTAAGACCTTTAGGTGTTCCAACAGTCTTAACAGGTACCATATAGTGTGTAACTACACCTGGCTGTGCAACCATTAAATCTACGTGAAGAATTTGATCTGTTACTGGGTGAAGTTGATACTCTTGAATAACAACTTCCATCTCTTTATCGCCCACTTTTACAGGGAATGCAAGTTTCTCTTTGTTTCGCACAGTACGGATAAATTCACCCATCTTGAATGCGGCATGAATATTTTCAAGCCCTTTTCCATAGATGTTGGCGATTAGATAACCATCTCGGCGAAGTTTTTTTGCATCGCTTTTGCCGATACTCTCTCTAACGATTCCTTCCAACAT
>CAZGCF010000097.1:0-5231 GCA_964524095.1 uncultured Campylobacterales bacterium
ATTTTAGAAGATTAAAAAAGATCATATATCATCTTTTATTGTTACTACATACAGCCCATATTCAGAATAGAAAAAAGTTTCAAAAAGTATCTAAATGTCTGTTGACTATGGCAGTTATAGATGGGGGACTGTTAGATGCGTGATTTAGATGAGTTAAGCAGACGGTGTAAAATATATTATTTAAAGAGGGTTATTAAATATTTACTATCTCCTTTGATTTTAATATTTTTTATTGGATGGATCGGTTTTGAGGTAATCGATTCATCAAAAGAGAGTAAAAAAGTAGATGTGGTGCAAAAGAGGGTTGTTAAAGAGAATAGAAGTGTTGAAAACAATGGAACAAAACATATAAACAAGGAAAAAAGAGTAGAAAAAAAGAGTTCAACAACTTATAAAAAAAATCGTATTACAAGGGGTGTTAAAGTAATTCAATTTATTGCAAGTTCAAAGAGATATAACAGAAATCTTGAGAAAGATAAGAGAAAGTTTGAGCAGATGGGTTTTTCATGTTATATAAAAGATGATAATGATGGTTTTATTAAGTTACGCTGTCTAATTCCAGAGAACTTTAAAGAGGTAGGCAAAATACTTAAAAATAGAGGGATTGACTTCTTTTTACCAATTGAAGATAAAGAGTATTTAGAAAGGTTAAATTTAAAAAGGAGCAATATCTCTAATTTATATATCTCTAAACCTAAATTTAAAGATAAAGAGATTAATAGAGAGGTAAAAAGAGAGAGAAAGAGTACTTTTACTATTAATAATAGTGCTGATAGTAGCATATCAAATAGAGATAGAGGGAGCTCTTTAATTGCAAGCAAGAAAGCAACAGTAGATGAATTGATAGAGCAATATAACAATCGTCCCGATTTTACAAGGGCAATAATGATAGCTAGAGCATATTATAAAAAGGGGGATTTTAAAAACTCTGCAAAATGGGCAAAAAAGGCAAACTCTATTAATCATGAGAGAGAAGAGGGGTGGATACTCTATGCAAAATCGGCTTATGCTTTAGGGCAAAAAAAGCGTGCAATAAAGATTTTAAAAGTCTATTTAAATTTTAAATCTTCTGAAAAAGCAAGAAAACTTTTAATGAAGTTTAATAAGGACTAGAATGAGAAGAGAGAAGATACGTCTTGGTGATTTGCTGATAGATGAAGGTTTGATAAGTGAAGAGCAGTTAAAAGAGGCGGTTAAAATTCAAAAAGAGTCCAATTTTACAAAAAAATTGGGTGAGATATTGATCGATGAAGGGTTTGTAGCAGGTAAAGATCTGTTAAAGGTACTTTCAAAACAGCTTGGAATAGAGTTTATAGATATATATGGGGAAAAAATAGATTTTGATGCTCTTTTGAAATATCCTTTAAAACTATTGAGAAATGCTAATGCAATCCCTTTTAAAGAGGATGAAGATTATGTTTATGTAGCTACATCAGCACCATTAAATTATGAAGCACTAGAGATTTTAGAAAATTTTATTCATGATAAACCTTTGAAGCTATATATTGCATTAGATAGCGATATTAGACAGATATATAAACGTTTAGAGGTTATTCAGAAGACAAGATTGATTGCTGAAGAGGTAAAAAAAGAGTTAAAAGCTGAGGGTATAAAAAAGGAGGGTAAAGAGAGTGCCGTAATACGCTTAATACAAATTATTGTAGAGGAGTCGATCAATAGACGTGCAAGTGATATTCATATTGAGCCTGATGATAATGAGATGATTGTAAGAATTCGCGTAGATGGTGTTTTGCAAGAGGTCTTTGTTTTTGATTTAGATGTTTATACTGCCCTATCTTCACGAATAAAGCTGTTGGGAGGATTGGATATCTCTGAAAAAAGAATCCCTCAAGATGGGCGTTTTTCTGTTAAGGTTCAAGGGCGAGTTTATGATTTCAGACTTTCTACTACACCAACTCTTTTTGGTGAATCGATTGTTATGCGTATTCTTGATCGTGAGAAGGTGCTATTTAAACTTGAAGATTTGGGTTTTGAAGATAAAAATCTTGAAAAGTTTAATAATTTAATTCATGCGCCATATGGGATAGTTTTAGTTACAGGACCAACAGGAAGTGGTAAAACAACTACACTTTATGCGGCACTTAATGAGATAAAGAGTATAGATAATAAAGTTATGACAATTGAAGATCCAATTGAATATAGACTTCCCTTAGTGCAACAGGTTCAGGTGAATGAGAAGATAGGATTCGATTTTGCAGTAGCATTAAAGTCATTTTTACGTCAAGATCCTGATGTGATTTTGGTTGGTGAGATTCGTGATGAAGAGACGCTAAATGCGGCGGCACAAGCCTCTCTTACAGGTCACTTGGTTTTTTCAACTCTACATACAAATGATGCTCCAAGTGCAATTGGTCGTATGGCGCAAATGGGGTTAGAAGCATACTTAATTGCTGATGCAATTGTTGGAATAGTAGCGCAAAGACTTGTAAGAACAATTTGTCCATACTGTAAAGCAGAGGCTAAACTTCCTAAAGCACTATTCTCTAGAATAGAAAAGTATATTCCTAAAGAGGCTAAATTTTATATAGGGAAAGGTTGCCCAAAATGTGACTTTACAGGTTATAGTGGTCGAACAATGATCTCTGAAATATTGGTTATTAATGAGCAGATTTCTAAATTGATAGCAGATAACGCAACTAAATTTGATATATATAGAGCCGCAATTAAAAGTGCTAATTTTCAACCAATGATTATTGATGGTATTCGTAAGGCTTTAAGAGGTGTCACAACAGTTGAAGAGATTTTAAGAGTTGTAAAGGATATATCATGAAGTTTTTTAAGGTTTTTTATAAGAGGGGGAAGTCATACTCTGAGACAATAATAGAGGCTGAGAGTAGATTAGATGCAATAAAGAAGTTCAATGAGATGCAAATTGGTGTACTTGTAAAGATAAAAGAGACACAACAGCCCTTGACAATGAAGATAAAAAATTTTATTGATCATTTAAATAATCCGATCAATAGAGGGAAAGTTAATGAAGAGAAGTATATTGCGGCACTTGAGCAGTTGGCTATTATGTTAGATGCTGGTATGCCTCTCAATGTATCTTTAGAAGAGACAGCAAAAAATTGTCCTGATCCTCAAGTAAAAATGATTCTAAATCAAATATTGTTAGATGTAGAGAGTGGTATGGGGTTGGGAGCTTCAGCATCTCGCTTTAGTAAACAGCTTGGTAAACTAAGTATTTCTATGTTTAAGCTTGGAGAAGAGACGGGCTCTTTAGCAGAATCGATTAAAAAATTGGCTGAAATTCTTCAGGAGATATTGGATAATCGTAGAAAATTTAAGAAAGCTACTCGTTATCCTCTATTTACTATGACTGCTATGGGTATTGCTTTTACAATTGTTATTGTATATGTTGTGCCTCAATTTGAGGCTTTTTTTAAATCTTCACATATGGAGCTACCTCTTCCAACAAAAATTCTTTTGTGGCTTGAGAATGCACTGGTAAATTATGGACCATATATTCTTGGATATGCTGTTCTTGTCTCTTTAGTGATAGGCTATTTTTATAGTATTAGTGATAAATTTAGACTCTTTATGGATCGAATACAGTTAAAAATCTATATTATAGGGGAAGTTACCTATCTTGCTCTTTTAGGTAGATTTTTTTATCTCTTTAAAGTTCTTAATGAGTCTGGAATACCTCTTTTGGAGGCTTTGAGAATGGCACTAGAGGTTGTGACAAACCGATATATTCAAGAGCGTTTAAAAAAGATTCCATTAGCGATTGAAGAGGGGCGCTCTCTTTATGAGGGGATTGAAGAGAGTGAGTTGTGTGAGGGGATGATAATTCAGATGATAAAATCTGGAGAGATGAGTGGATCGTTGGGGAAAATGTTTGATAAGACAGCTAAGATTTATAAAGATCGTTTTAATTATATTGTAGATAATATTGCAACATTAATTGAGCCAATTATGATTGCCGCAATTGCAGGGTTTGTTTTAGTGTTGGCAATGGGAATATTCTTACCAATGTGGAATATGGTAAATATAGCAAATTAGAGGAGAATATAGATATGTTTGATGCAGGAAACGGCACGATTGTTACAGCTATACTAAGTGGTTTTGTTTTAGGATTTGCCTTTTGGGTGATTCATAAGATTACAAATCTATAAGTGGGAGGTAAAGTGTGTTAGAGTACTCTATTTAGCTACAGTTTTGATCTATTAGTTTGAAAGTACCATTTTTGCGGTTATATTCCCAGTAGTCGCACTCATCAGGTTTCTTCTCATCTCCATCTTTGACGCTACTGTCATCTTTTGAAGCAGGTCCTTTAAAAACAACTATTTCTCCACCACTATCACTACAGTTCCAGTCACTATTTAGGGAGCTACCATTTTTTAATATATATATAAATGGTTTATTTGGACAAACACCAAGATTTTGAGGGTAACCGGTTGTGCAGTTAAAATCATCGCTAATTATGTCGTCTGAAGTACACTCGCTATTTTTGTTTGCGCCCCAGTAGAAGTTACTATCGCTTACTATCCACTCACTATGTGCAGACTCTATGGCAGTCTCGACGGCTGAAGCCGTCGAGAGTTCAGAGGAGACTTTAGCATTGTTTGTTAAATTGGTAAATCTTGGTATGGCTACAGCACTCAAGATACCAATTATAACGATTACAAAGATTAACTCAACTAATGTAAATGCTCTCCTCTGCATACTTAAGATTCCAAACCTCTATTAGAATTTAATTGCTTGGAAATATGTTGACTGGTTTAGATCGTTAGTACAGATCTCTTTAGTTTTATCATCTTCAAAATTGTTACAGTTGATTGAGACGTTCAACTCACGAGCAGCAGTAGATAGGTTCATCTCTGCAACTGTTACAATAGCGCCATTATTTGTTACATTGTAATCATATGTATTATGATTACTACCTGCAACCCAACCTTTACCTTTAAGTACTAAGACATTGTCAGTAAGGTTAATGTCACCACTTTTTAAGCTCAAACCTTCAAGGTCAGCCAAGTTAACAACTGTAGCAGGAACGTTAGAAGCGGCATCCATTACAGTTTTGATGGTGTTTTTAGCTTCAGCATTTTGCTTTAGATTTTGAAATCTTGGAATAGCCGCAGCCGCCAAAATACCAATGATTACGATCACGAAGATCAACTCAACTAAGGTAAAACCTTTTCTCATAGCAAGACTCCTTTATGGTGCTGTTTTAGCTAAAGAGTCGCGATCCTTCACAACTCTTGAGT
>CAZGCF010000098.1:0-5182 GCA_964524095.1 uncultured Campylobacterales bacterium
AACCCTTCTAAAGAGAATATATTCACAACAGCTCTATTTTGGGGAATATTTTGGCCACTTTTTATTGTGACTACCTTACCAACTTTTGGACGAATCTTTTGTGGTATCTGTCCGCACGGATTTCTTGGTAGATACATTACAAAAATCGGTTTGAAAAAGAGTATGCCAAAGTGGATGCAAAACCGTTTTATTGGGGTTATGCTACTCTTTCTTGGATGGTGGGGTGTTTACTACATTTTCCCTGGAGTCTATCGCACTCCTTTAGGAACGGCAACACTCTTTTTAGTAATGACAATTGTTGCTTTTACTATCTACTATCTTTACAAAGATATGAGTTACTGCAAATATATCTGTCCTATTGGTACGGCACTAAGAGGCTATAGCAAACTCTCTTTTACACAATTTGGATCTTACAGCAAAGCCTGCTCTGAGTGTAAAACTTTTGACTGTGCAAAATCTTGCCCTTACGGTTTAAGCCCTTTTAACTTCAATAAAAAGAGCTCTATGAATGACTGCGCTCTCTGTATGGAGTGTTCATACTCTTGCGAAGCTATAGGCTTTAAGTTTGTAAAACCGGGCAGTGCTATCTACAAAAAGTTTAAACTTTTAAAAGCGGAAGTTTGGGTATTCATACTTATTTTAGCCGCTATACCAATATCTATGTCATTTCACCACGGGCTTGGTAGAAGCAACATAGGCGATCAGATGATATGGGTTAAAACAGCAGAGTTTTTTAAAGGGTTCATAAACTTTGGATCAATCGATCCTGTTGGACTCTTTGCTTTTCTATATGCAACACTCTTTACCGTAGCATCTGCTGTTATTGGAATGTGGATTGCATCCAAAATTTTGAAAAAAGATTTTAACACTGTATTTTACACACTTGGTTACGCTTTTGCACCGCTCTTTATTTTAGCTTCTATGGCTCACGCTTTGGAGTTCTTCTTTACATCAAACTCTGCAAGGATTGTTGAGGGATTGGCTTGGGGATTTGGAATAGATATAGATGTAGATCCCCTTGCAAAGCGTGGTGAAAAGTGGCTGAACTTCTTTCATATATTCCGCTGGATAGCAGTTATCTGGGCATTCTATATTCTCTACAAAAGAATGGCATACATAGATGCACCTAAAAAGAGAAAGATTTTGGCTTATCCATTTGCAAGTCTGCTCATTATCTTTTTTATAGGTGTAAATATTTACCGTAACTATGTGATAGATACATACGGTAGAAAAGCTCACCACAGAGGAGGAATGCATAGCAGTAGATCGGTTGGAATGGTACCGAAACAAAATATAGAGATACCAAAAAAGAGCGTCTCCATAAGAGATATTGTATGGTTTACTGATCGTTTGCCAATAAAAAGATCTAAATCTTCAATGAGAGGTATGGGTCATCGAAGAGGAAATATATATTTGGAATAGAAAGAGATGATATTGCCTATATTGTATCTACTACAGGGTATGGTCGTAAACTCTTTAAAGAGGCAGATGAGACAATAAGCGAAATAACGGCAAATGCCATTGGTGCTAAAAAAGCTGGTGAAAAGTTTGGAAAAGTAAGAACTATCATAAACATTGGAGGTCAAGACTCTAAAGCTATCAGTTTAGATGAAAATGGAAATGTTGTAAACTTTGCTATGAATGATCGCTGTGCCGCAGGTACAGGTAAATTTTTAGATGTAGCCGCCGCTAAACTTGAAATTGATGTAGAGGAGCTTGGAGAGTATCACTTTAAAGCAAGTGGAACACCGCTATCTATAAATAGTACCTGTACTGTATTTGCTAAATCTGAAATTATAGGGCTGTTGGGCAACGAGCACTCAAAAGAGGATATTGTAGCAGGCATCCACTTCTCCATAGCAAAACGCATCATACGACTTACTAAAAAAGTAGGCTTGAATGACGTTATCTATTTCGATTGTGGTCCTGCACTAAATGCTGGACTTGTTGCTGCCATTGAAGATGAACTTGGACGAGAATTGGCAATTCCAAGCTACCCTCAAATCACAACTGCATTAGGAGCAGCACTACTAGCAAAATCAACACTATAACTTTAATCTATGCAAAAAGGGAATAAGCATTAAAGGTTATACTAAATTCCTTTTTGCAGAATCTCTTCTCTGAAGAAAATAGTACCCTAAAACTCCTGCAACAATCATAGATAAAGATAATAACTGCCCCATTGTCACCCAACCACAACAGATGTAACCAAGTTGAATATCTGGCTCTCTCCAAAACTCTGCAATAAAACGCGCTGTTCCATAAAGAATGGCATAAAGAGAAATTAGTTCACCCTCAAAACGCTGTCTCTTTCTATAGAAGTAGAGTATTACAGCAACCAAAACACCTTCTAAAAATGCTTCATAAAGCTGTGAAGGGTGTCGTAAAGTCCCATTTACATAGATACCCCAAGAAACGTCAGTAGCGCGCCCTACAAGCTCTTGATTTAAAAAGTTTCCAATGCGACCAAAAACATACCCAACAGGAACACTGAGTGCAACCAGATCCATCCACATCCAAAATGATGTTTTTGTCTTTCTTACAAAAATCCAAGTTGCTATTAGAAACCCAATGACAGCTCCATGGTAACTCATACCTCTAATACCTACAAAAGTTCCACCAACAAAAGGGTTAAATATTTGCCAAGGGTGCATCAAATAGTATGATGTGTGAGGATCATAAAAAAGAATATAACCTAATCTTGCCCCTAAGATTACACCTATCTCAACATATATAAAGTAACTCTCAAGCATCTTCTCTTCGACAGGATACTTGTCACGTTTTACATACCATCCGGCAGCATAAAGAGCTGTAAGCAGTGCCAAAACATACATAATGCCATACCAGTGGACATTAAAGGGACCTATGCTAAAAGCTACAGGATCAAAATGCTCATATATATGTTGCCAATAGGTCATTACTTATCCAGTGCTTCTGCAATGAGTTCAATAGGGTTTTTAAATATAGCTTTACTATCTGCTTGATAGAGTGCATTTCCAAGCTGCATACGGCACGCACTACACTCTGCCGCAACTACATCTGCTCCAGTTTCATCTATCATCGCTGCTTTTGGTTTACCTGCCGCTTCTGCTAAATGGAACTTTTCAGTCTGAATTGTAACACCACCAAATCCACAGCATCGGTTTGGATCGCTCATCTCTTTAAATTGATATGTCTGTTGCAAGAGGTTTCGAGGCTCTTTGTAAACACCTTGTACCTTTCTTGCATGGCATGGATCGTGGTAAGTAACTAACAAGTCGCTTTTCACACCCTTCTCTTTCAAAATCTCTGATAAGTTGGTATGGTTTGCAAGCCACTCAGTAGCCATAAAAATCTTTTCATTCAGCTTTTCAGCACGCTTCGCCCACTCTTCTTCACCACGGTTTCTAAAAAAGACTGCCCAGTCATGCTTGATCATTGCAGAACATGTTGCCTCTGGAATGATAATGGCATCTACATCATCTATAAAGCTTTCAAAATATTCAATATTCTGCTTAGATAAAACTTCAACCGTTCTAAAGTCACCTGTAAAGTAAGCTGGAGCGGCACAACACTTCTGATCTTTTGCAAAAAAGACATCTATTTGAAGCTCTTTTAAAATCTTTACAAGCCCATGACCAATGCCCGTATAGTTATAGTTTGCTAAACACCCTATAAATATCGCTACACGTCCCTTACCACCATGATCAAGATTTTCAGGATAAGAGTTAAGTACACTTGTACTTGCCATACTAGGAAGAAGTCTATCTTTTTTAATGATAGGCAGATTAAACCGTGGGATCAACCCTCCACGCTTTTCATCTGTTTTCACTGCACAAGATTAAAAGACATACCCCAATTTGCTAGCGATATCCATAATAGTACGAAGAAGAAGAGCCTTTTAAACCAAGCGATGCCGTATTTGTCAGCAATCTCTTTACGAACCTCTTCTATGACCATATCTGTAGGTAGAGAGTTTGGACAGACATCTACACAGTTTGTACACAAAAAACAGCTCTCAAAGATATCTTTTGCTGTACGGTCAAGCTCTAACTCTCCCCTTTTATGTGCCCCTAAAAGGTCTATAAACCCACGCGGACTTGTTACCTCATCTGCATTGACATTATGAATAGTACAGACAGGAATACACTTACCACACTTAATACATGCATCACTTATTTTTGTATAATCGAAAAGATTTTTTTGTTCACTCAAGATACTCTCCATATTGGAAATAGATTTTATTTCCATTCTTGATTTTTTTTATAATACCAAATTCAGCTAAAACATTAGCATGTTTACGAATTGTTTGAGCTGATAACTTTAACCGTTTAGATAACTCTTTTGTATCTAATGGTAAATCACTTCTTGAAACAGACTTAATAATTCGCTTTTGTGTCTGTGACAATACAATTCCTCTCTTTTTTGCAACATCTAGCATCCTTGATTCAACTGTATATTTTGTAACTCTTAAAGCAAGTCTATCTAACCCTTTAAGCATAATATCTGTAAGATAGTAAAAAAAGTATGTCAAATCATAACTTCCATCTGACAACCTATTTCTCTCTACTGCAAAAAAAGCCTTTTCATACTCTTTTTTCTTCTCCATAATCACTTCAGATAGAGAGATATATCGAAACATATCATAGCCACACTTTACCAAAAGATGTGTAAATAGAATTCGTACAGTTCTTCCATTACCATCAAAGTGGGGATGAATATAGGCATAAACAAAATGAAACATCATCGCTTTATAGATGCAGTCAATAACTTCACTCCAATCATCCTCATCATTAACGTAATTTAAAAGATCATCAATCATCTGATGCATTTTTTCAATATCACCAGTTGGTGAAAAAATTACTTTCTGTTTAGAATCCAGTATCTCTACAAGATCATCTCTAAACTTTCCTTCATCTTTTTGCTTATCAAGTGTTCCTTCTGTTACAATTTGATGGAGTTTTAAAATAAACTCTTTATCAATTGGTTTTCGAATATGTTCATCACTATACTCTAAAGCATAATAGTTATTTACAACCATCTTTTCTGATCTATTCTCTGGAGTTAATTTCTCTTTAATAAGCTCTTTAGTACGTTTATGTGTTGTATAGGCTCCCTCAATTGTTGATGAGCTAAAAGCTTCTGAAATAAGAGTATCAAATACTAAATCTTTTTCATATCTACTTTTTAAAAGATACTCTAC
>CAZGCF010000099.1:0-5181 GCA_964524095.1 uncultured Campylobacterales bacterium
AGAATGTTGGAGTGAAATTAAGAATTCAGTTATTTCAAGATTAGAAATTTATTTGTATGATTATTTTGAAAGAGATGAAATATGTGAATAAAATATATTCACAAGGCATATCTGACTTAAAACTAAAGTTTATAGATAAAATTTTAACTAAGGATTTTTTATGACCCAACAAACCAAAGCACTACATGCAGGGTATGAAAAAGATAGTCAAGGTACAATGGTTGTGCCTATCTATCAGACAACTGCGTATGAGTTTCGAGATGTAGAGCATGCCGCAAATCTCTTTGCACTAAAGGAGCTTGGCAATATCTATACTAGACTAAATAACCCAACAACCGATGTTTTTGAAAAAAGATTTGCAGAAATGGAGGGTGGTGAAGCGGCTCTTGCTACTTCAAGTGGAATGGCTGCCATCTTTTATGCCATTGCTAATGCGGCAGAGGCAGGAGATAATATTGTCTGTGCATCTCAACTTTATGGTGGTACATTAACGCAAACGGCTCATACATTAAAACGATTTGGTATTGAAACAAGATTTTTTAATGTACATAAGCCAGAAGAGATAGAAAAGTTGGTAGATGAAAAGACTAAAGTTATCTTTTTTGAGACACTTACAAACCCAAGCATTGATGTTGCTGATATAGAGGCGATTGTAGAGATTGCTAATCGACATAATATTTTAACTGTTGTAGATAATACTGTAGCAACTCCTATTCTTTGCCAACCTTTAAAATATGGTGTCGATGTAGTAGTGCATAGTACCAGTAAATATACAACTGGACAAGGTCTTGCAATTGGTGGAATAATGGTAGAGCGTAAGGGGTTGAGAGAGAAGATAAAAGATAACACAAGATATCCACAATTTAATGAACCAGATGTAAGCTATCACGGACTTGTATATGTAGATGTGCCACTTCCTGTATATACACTGAGAGCAAGGCTTAGCTTGCTAAGAGATCTTGGTGCAGTAGTTGCACCTTTTAATAGCTGGCTCTTTATTCAAGGGTTAGAGACATTGCCTATAAGAATGCCAGTTCACTCTAAAAATGCCCAAAAGGTAGCAGAGTTTTTAGAGGGGCATCCAAAAGTATTGAAAGTAAATTATCCTGGTCTTAAGAGCAACTCAAACTATAATATGGCAATGAAGTATTTCAAAGATGGTATGTGTAGTGGACTTCTTAGCTTTGAAGTAGAAGATTTTGAAACGGCAAAACAGATTGTAGATAGAACTAAGATATTCTCTTTGGTAGTAAACATAGGCGATAGCAAAAGTATTATTACACATCCGGCAAGTACAACACATCAGCAGTTGAGTGAAGAAGAGATGGTGGCTTGCGGTGTTAAGCCAGGACTCATACGTCTAAGCATAGGATTGGAAGATCCTGATGATTTGATCGAAGATCTTAAACTTGCTTTAGAAGGGTAGCGTTAACGTTGAAGTTAGAAACAAAAAAAGAGCTTTTTACCAATCCTCTCTACCTTGAGAGTGGACGGATTCTTGAGCCGTATGAGTTGGTTTATGAAACATACGGAGAGATGAATGAAGATAAAAGTAATGTCATACTTGTAACGCATGCATTAAGTGGAAGTCATCATGCGGCTGGTTTGTATGAAGGCGATAGAAAGCCAGGATGGTGGGATGGGCTTATTGGTGATGGAAAAGCTATAGATACATCGCGTTTCTTTGTAATTTGTGTCAATGTTATTGGTAGTTGCTATGGTTCAACTGGACCTATGTCAAAGATGTATCCTAGTGAAGAGCGTTATAGATTTAAGTTTCCTGTAATCACTGTCAAAGATATGGTTAAAGCACAACGCATACTCCTAAGCCGCTTGGGGATCGATAAACTGTATGCAATAATTGGCGGTTCGATGGGTGGTATGCAGGCTCTCCATTTTGCAATTGAGTTTCCAAATTTAGCAAAACATACTATTGCTATGGCGGCAACACACGCTACAAGACCTTGGGCAATTGCCTTCAATAAGGTAGTACAAGAGGCGATCATTAAAGATCCAAAGTTTAAAAATGGCAACTATGATCCTAAAGATTTTGAAGAGGATGGTTTTACTGGATTAGCTGTTGGTAGAATGGCTGGACATATTAGTTACTTAAGTCCTGAATCGATGGATAGAAAGTTTGGTCGTGCGTATGTAGAGACAGATGGTCTCTTTGAACTTTTTGGAAAATTTCAGGTTGAAAGATACTTAGAGTACAATGGTTACGGTTTTAGTAAGTGGTTTGATCCTTTAAGTTACATTTATATTACAAAGGCGATTAATATTTTTGATATATCTAGAGGGTATGATTCACTTGAAGAGGCTCTAAAAAAGATTAGAACCGATCTTCACTTGATCTCTTTTAAGCGCGATCTTCTATTTATGCCTGAAGAGATGAGAGAGATTAAAGTGGTAATGGATTCACAAGCTCAAAGTGATTTAGTAAGCTACTATGAAGTTGATAGTGACTATGGGCATGATGCCTTTTTGGTAGAGCTTGATAAGTTTAGCAATTATGTAGCAGATGTGTTAGACGATAGATAATAGACTATTAAAGCTATCGACTAAAAAAAGGAGATATTTTGGCAAAAGAGCTTGGATTTGAAGAGAGAGTTGAGAGTGCAAAAAAGATAATGGAGCAGTTAATGGATCCTGAGATTCCTTTGGAAAAGAGTGTAAAACTCTACAAAGAGGGGATGAGAGCTTTAAAAGAGGCTGGAAAGATTTTAGAAGAGGCAAAAATAGAGGTAGAGACTATAGAAAAAGAGGAGATCGATTTAAAGGAAAAAATATGATAAATGAAGAGTTGGGTTTTTCACTTTGGTTAGATTTTATAGAGAGAGACTTTTTGCAAAAAGAGTTTAAAAGATTAATAGAAGAGGGTGTAATAAATGGAGCAACAAGCAATCCAGCTATATTTGCTTCATCTATAGAGACATCTTCTGCATATGCTGTACAGTTGAATGAGCTTAAAAACCATTCAGCTAAAGCAAAGTATGAAGCGTTGGCAAAAAGAGACATAAAGTTAGCGGCTGAGGCTCTTAAACCTTTGTATGATGCAGGAAAAGATGGGTTTGTAAGCATTGAAGTTGATCCATTTTTGTGTAATGATACAAAGGGGACTGTAGAAGAGGGGCATAGGCTTTACCAAGAGATTGGAATGGAAAATGTTATGATTAAGGTCCCAGCAACTGAAGCTGGATATAGTGCTATGAGAGAGTTGATGAACAAGGGAATACATGTAAATGCAACTTTAATTTTTTCACCAGAACAGGCACTTAAATGTTTGGATGCTATGACAGAAGGTTTAAAAGAGTGGCGTAAAACTGGAAATAAAAAAGATGTTCAAGGGGTTCTAAGCGTTTTTGTAAGCCGTTTTGATCGTATGTTAGATAAAGAGCTTGAAGCAAAAGGTGTTCAACCTGGTTTGGTTGGGATTATGAATGCAGCTAAAATCTATAATTTGGTAGAAGAGAGAAGTGAAAAGTCTATTCGTACACTCTTTGCTAGTACAGGTGTAAAAGGAGATTCGTATGAAGCAGACTACTATATAAAAGGGTTAATGGCATCTCACAGTGTCAATACTGCTCCTTTGACAACTATAGAGGCTTTTATAAAGAGTCCTGAGCATACTCCTAAATTACCAATAGAAGCTGATAAAATAGATGAGTTTTTTGAAAAAGTTGCATCTGCTGGTATTGATATGAACTCTGTTTATGAAAAGCTTTTAAGTGATGGACTAAAAGCTTTTGAAGAGGCATTTTCAGGGTTGTTAAGCCATTTAGAGTAGGAGATTTTAATGTCCATAGAAGGTAGTGGCACTCAAGTTACAAATGCAACACTGAAACTTCGTAAATATATGAAAGCATTGGTCGCTCATGGTGGAAGTGACCTGCATATAAAAGCAAATTCGCAAGTTCGTGCACGTATAAATGGTGATATTGTCATTGTAAGTAAAGATAAGTTGACAAAAGAAGAGGCACTTGCAATGGCAAAAGAGATTTTGGGTGAACGTTTTGAAGAGTTTGTAGAGAGAAAAGAGATAGATTTTCTCTATATGTTTGATAAAGATACTCACTTTCGTGGTAATATGTTTTTTCAGATGGAGGGAGTTTCAGCAGTTTTTAGAGTAATTCCTGCAAAAATTCTCTCTTTAGATGAACTGAAACTACCTAAATCTTTGCATAAGCTAACCACACTATCGCGTGGTCTTGTTCTGGTTACCGGTGTGACTGGTTCAGGTAAATCTACAACTTTGGCAGCTCTTATTGATGAGATAAATAGGAGCCAAAAGAAGCATATTATTACAATAGAAGATCCTATTGAGTTTGTTCATAAAGATAGATCTTGTTTAATTAATCAACGTAGTATAGGTCAAGATACACTTAGTTTTGCCAACGCTTTACGCTCTGCACTTCGAGAAGATCCCGACATTATTTTGGTTGGTGAGATGAGAGATACTGAAACCATAGATACTGCACTTCATGCTGCTGAGACTGGTCACCTTGTCTTTTCAACTCTTCACACATTGGATTCAAAAGAGACAATTAACAGAATTGTAAGTGTCTTTCCTTCTGAAGAGCAAAATCGCATTAGAATGACACTGGCTTCAGTTTTAGAGGGTGTACTCTCTCAACGTTTGATCAAGACTGTAGATGGAAAAAGGGCAGCAGCTCTTGAAATTCTTTTTAAGACCTCTTTTATAGAGCAGCTTATTTTAGAAGGGCGTGATCTTGAAATTAAAGATGCTTTGGATGAAGGTTCACAAATTTACGGAACACAAAGTTTTGATACAGCTCTTTTAAATCTATATAGAGAGGGAAGAATCTCACTTGAAGAGGCTTTAGCTAATGCATCAAGTCCAAATGATTTGAAACTCCGTATTGAAGGGTTTGGTGAAGAGATTGACGGTAAAGAGAGTGCAGAAGATAAAATGTCTGATTTTGAAAATGATGATGATATATTTGCATTAAAAGAAGATTAAACATAAAAGAGACACAATAAGCTTTTTAAATTCAGTAGGTTGCACTCTTTCGACTACAATAAAACCAATATAGCTATTACAAAAAAGAGTGTTTTTAGTAGCATAATTTTAGCAAAATTTTTACTTTTTTGTTAAAATACCCCTATGATACAAACAGTCAAAAAAGAGACATTTGTTTACGATAGAACCCTAAGAGATCT
>CAZGCF010000100.1:0-5173 GCA_964524095.1 uncultured Campylobacterales bacterium
ATAGAGTAGAGTTAATTAAAGATTTGAAAAAAATAGTAACTTTAAAAGGAGTAAAAACAGATAGAGGCTTACTTATCGAAACTCTAAATATATTAGAAAAGAGAAATATCGATTTTGTAGATGCACTCATTTGCGCAAAATCAAAGATTGGAAACTATAAAATCTTATCTTTCGATGAAGATTTAAAGAGATGTTAGGAGGGGTACTATGGAAAAAGAGGCAATAATGAAAGAATTAAAAGCTTATGAAGAGAGACGTAATGAGTTTTATAAGTTTTTAGATGAGCATATTCCACAAAATGCAGATACAGGAATTTATGATTTTAGCGGTAAAGTTATGCTTGATGCCCAAAAAGTTTATGAACTCTTTCATAAGTTGGATTATCAAGCAAGAAAGATTCGTGGAATCGTCTTTAATGAGATTATAGAGAAAAAGTAAAATAGAACTATTTTATACTGAATGCCCAATTATTAGTTGGTTTTATATGATCTTAAAATCAATAAAACACCAACTAATCCAGCTATAAAAGAGGCAAAGAAAATACCAAGCTTAACAGCATCAATAATATTTTGATCTAAAAATGCAAGTTGAGTTATAAATATAGACATTGTAAAACCTATACCACCTAAAAAGCCTACTGCAACAATCTCACTCCACTTCAAATCATCAGGCTTTTGAGCAATTTTCAACTTATTGGCTAAATATGTAAAACTAACTATCCCTATTGGTTTTCCGATCACAAGTCCAAATAGAACGCCTAAAACTATTAACAAATTTTCTGATATTGCAGAAAAATTGAGCATAACACCTGCATTTGAAAAAGCAAATAGAGGCATAATAATAAATGCAGAAAGCCCATGAAGTTGATGCTCTAACTTTACCAATGGATTTTGTACTTTGTCGTAGTTATAAGCAATATCTTCAAGAGCATCTATTTGGCGATGATTGAGTATTGGTATGGTATCTATATGTTTTTCAAAAAGATTAACAGACTCTCTGGTATTTTTTATAAACTCTTTTTCATCTACCTTTGAGCTTATTGGTATGGCAAAAGCTAAAAGGACACCGGCAATTGTTGCATGTACACCTGCAGAGTGTATAAATATCCACAAAGCTATACCAAGCAGTAGATATGGTAAAAGCATAGTTACTCGTCTAATATTTAAAATCCATATCAAAAGATATGTCACAGCCACATATAAAAAATACTCTGTATGTATCTCATTTGTATATACAGTTGCTACAACTATTACAGCACCAAGGTCATCAACAACTGCAAGAGCTACCAGAAAAAGTTTCAATGAGGGATTTACTTTTTTACCTAAAAGCATCAATATTCCCAATGCAAAAGCTATATCTGTTGCCATTGGAATACCAAAGCCTTTTGGATTATCAGAGTTAAAAGCAATATAAATCAGTGCAGGTATTATCATACCTCCAATAGCGGCAACAATAGGAAAACTTGCCTTTTTAATAGATGACAACTCCCCTATTAAAAGCTCCCTTTTTATCTCTAATCCAACCATTAAAAAGAAGAGAGCCATTAAACCATCATTGATCCAATGCATTAGATCCATAGAGATAGTATGACTGCCTACTGTCACACCTAAAGGAGTATGCCATAATGTAAAATAGCTCTCTCCAAGAGAGGAGTTAGCAACTATTAACGCAGCTACTGTTGCTAAAAAGAGCAGAATACCACTGAAGGATTCATCTTTGACAAATCTTTCTATTGCTTTAAAGTGTTTTACCATTTTCATCCTCATTTTAAAAAAGTGCAGCCTTAAACCGACATATTTAGTAACTCAATATTACTCTAAAATCTTTTATTTTTCTTTTACTTAACCATTAAACTAACTCAAAAATTCCTATTTCTCGATTTTTCTTTATTTTGTCATATGGTAAAACTCTACCGTGCATAGCAATATAAACTCCAGGATCTAAAAAACGTACAGATGAAACAGCCATAACCAAATTTGCTACAGCCTCTTTAGGATCAATAGAGAATGGCACCATTGCGCCAGTTAATACTACTCTTTTATCATTTGACTCTCCAAGCCATTCATCTAATGCTTTAGCACTCTTGTCCATTGTATCAGTACCGTGAACTATAACAATGAACTTCTCTGTAACTTTTGTAACAATTTCACAAAGCAGGTCTCGATCAGCACTGTCCATCTCTAAACTATCTTTATAAATAGCTCCGCTTATCTTTATATCGCACCCTTGCCTCATTGAAGCAATTGCATTTTCTACTGCTATATTATCTGTTGGAACAAAGAGTTTACCCTTAATAGGATCATACCTTTTATTAAACGTTCCACCAGTATTTATTATTCTGATCACTTGATCAATCAATCTCATTCAAAAGAACTCCTATAATATCACTCATTGTAAGTATTCCATAAATCTCATTATAATCTATAACAAGAAGACGCTTAATACTATTTTTAACCATCATTCTTGCCGCATACTTCATATCTAATTTTCTTGAAACAGAGACAGATGGAGTAGATGCAATATCATAAACATTTAGTAAATCTATATCACCATCTTCAGCAATTATAGACTGAAGTATATTTTTAAATGTAACAAGACCATATGCACCATTTTCAGAAGTTTTTTCAACAATAATCGCTTTTACCTTATTTTTTTTCATAAGCATTAAAGCTTCACGTACTGGAGCCATAGGTGAAACTATTATCAACTTATCTTTTGGTGTCATTACCTCTTCTACCAACATTGCAAACCTCCTTTAAAGTAAATTTCTAACTTCATCTTCAAATTTGTGAAGCTCTTCTATATTTAGTCCTGCTACGTGTCCAACCGGTACAGTAAATGCTAAAGAGCTGTTTTTATCGCTCTGCATATCCATTCCATCTACCAAAGCTTTAAGTACACGCATTGAAATTCTTCTTGGCAATACAAAAAGAAGTAAAGATACATTCTCTTCAAGTGTAAGACCAAAAAATATCTTCTTCTCTTTCAATCCAAGGTTACGCCCTCTAATAATTGTAACTGCCCCTGCTCCAGCATTTTTTGCCAACTCAATCGCTTCCTCTTCTCTCTCTTCTGGCACAATAGCCACCAATGCTACAAACTTCATACTCTTTATGCCTCCTTTTTGGCTAAATATTGAGCGTAAATTCCGTATCCCATTACAGTAATCATAGGAAACAGAGATGCAAATGCAATTAGACCAAACCCATCTATAAGAGGATTTCTCCCCTCAATATTTTCAGCTAAGCCAAGTCCCAACGCCGCAACAAGTGGAACTGTAACTGTTGAAGTTGTTACCCCACCACTATCATAAGCAATAGGAATAATATACCTTGGTGCAAAATATGTCATAGCAATAACTACAATATAACCAGCAATAATGTAGTAGTGAATAGGATCTCCAACAACTATACGAAAAGCCCCAAGAGCAATTCCTATGGCTACACCAATTGCTACTGCTACTCTAAGAAATGTCTGGTTAATCCTTCCTTCACTAACCTCCTCAGCTTTTATGGCAATAGCCAACAGTGCAGGTTCAGCCATTGTTGTTGAGAATCCTATAAGAAAACCGAAAAGATATATTAGTAAATCACTCTTCATTGAAGTTAATTGAAATGCAATTGTTTCACCAATAGGGAAAAGCCCCATCTCCAATCCAAGAATAAATGCATAAAGACCTAAAATGACTAAGACAATACCTACAACAATTTTATGCAGGTGAGCAACCGCCTTTTTGATAACAGCGTACTGAAAGAAGAAAATAACAGCTAAAATAGGTAAAACATCCTTGACAACTGCCAAAAGATCCCAAAAAATATTTGCAGGATTAAAACTGCTCTCCTCTTTTATAGTTTCAGATACAGCATTCTCTATAACAGCAATTGCAGACTCAGCACTCTCAGGAACCAATGCATATACAATAATTCCATATAGCTGTACAAAAATCATTGGAGTCATAGAGGCAAAAGCTATAAGCCCAAAACCATCTATTGCAGGATTTCTTCCTTTAATAGAAGATGCCAAACCAATCCCCAGTGCCGCAACAAGAGGTACTGTTACAGTTGATGTTGTTACTCCACCGCTATCATATGCTAAACCTATGATCTCTTTTGGTGCAAAAAATGTAATGCCAACTACAAGAATATAACCTGCTATAATGTAATAATGGATAGGATGACCGGTAAGAATACGAAATACACCAAGAGCAATTGCAAAACCAACTGAAAATGCAACAGTCATACGTAAGAAAAATGCATCAATCTTTCCTGCACTTATGGCAGCAGCTTTATCTGCTATGGCAATTAAAGCAGGTTCTGCTACAGTTGTAGAAAAACCTATAGTAAATGCGAAAAGCAGAAGCCAAAAAACTGAACCCTTTTTTGCAAAATCGATAGCTAAATTTTCACCAATAGGGAATATTCCAAGTTCAAGTCCACGAATAAAAAGAGCAAGTCCAATAGCAACAATAGTAAGACCAATTATAATAGAAGATAGATTTTCAGGTAGGCTCTGTATAATAACAGTTTGAAAAAAAGTAACAACAATAATGATGGGAACTAAATCTTTAAATGAATTTTTTAAATCAGATAAAAAAATCTTAGCCGATTCCCTAAACATCTCTAAACCCCCACCATATTTTGCTAAATATTGTAACAATTTTAATGTGAATAGTATTAGATAAATTTTTAATTAAAACATATACAATATAAAGTGTTTCAGAAAGTATCACTTTGTTTTATAAGCCTACTTATAAAAATTAATCTTGCTATAATTCCGATTTTAATTTTTTGGAGTACTTAAAATGAGAAAAGCTCTCTATATTTTTAACAGTATTGACCGTGGTGCTATTTTTATGCTTGGAAGTGCATTTATATCTGCAATGAATGGTGCAATAGCCAAAATTCTTGGAAAAGAGTTGAGTGCAATGGAGATAGTCTTTTTTCGTAATATGATAGGAGTATTACTAATTCTAATTGTTCTACGCCATACTCCACCATCTCTACCTGGCGGAAAGCTTCATCTACTTTTACTGCGCGGTTTTTTCGGTTTTAGTGCAATGATCCTATTTTTCTATACAATTACAACTATTCCTCTTGGAGAGGCAATCACACTCAATAAAACATCACCACTTTTTGTTACAATTTTGGCATTTTTTCTATTGTATGAGAGACTT
>CAZGCF010000101.1:0-5152 GCA_964524095.1 uncultured Campylobacterales bacterium
AAAGAGATTAATGCAGAACTTGATGAGTATGGTTTTAATTATGAAGTGAGAGATCCAGATTTCAAGGAATTTTTTAAGAAAAAATATAGTAAAAAATAGTAGATTATGCGTTTTATATATATTGATAAAATAAAGCTTCCAGAGGGATGGGAAGAAAAAGCACTTCGTGCAAAGGAAGCAGTTGAAAATAATGATGAGTCTGTTGATAAGTTTAGTTCTGTATGGCAAGATCTAAAAGATGCGTTAGCTAAATTATCACATGGAAAATGTTGGTATTGTGAGTGTAAACAAATTCGTTCAGATAACGCTGTAGATCATTTTCGACCTAAAAGTAAATATCAATGGTTGGCTTTTGATTATAAGAACTATCGATATTCGTGTACTCTTTGTAATAGTAAAAGAAAAAATCCTGAAACACATGAAACAGAAGGTAAAGGTAATGAGTTTCCATTGATTGATGAGTCAAAAAGGGTGAAGGAAGCATCTGGAAATTTAAATCAAGAAGCCCCTTTATTATTAGACCCTTGTAAAAGTAATGATGTTTGTTTATTGGATTTTCGTGATGATGGTAGTCCATGTGCACGCTATCAAGATGATGAGATAAAAAAGAAGCGTGCTGAAGTATCCATAAAACTTTATCATTTAGACCATCCTGATCTTGTAGAAAAACGTAAAGAATTGGCATTAGAGATCAAACAGAAAATAGAAGAAATTGATGATTTTATTTCAAAATATCCTGATATTGAGCCATCTGAAAGCTTAATGCAAGATTTACATCGCTTTATGAATGAGAGCTCTGAATTATCTGCTTTTGCCCGAAGAATAATTCAAGGTTATAGAGATAAATTATGGATAGATGCTTTACTCTGTACAATGTAAATATAAAGGAAAGAGAAAAATGAGCCCTACGACAATCATCAACAAAATATGGAACTTTGCCAATGTCTTAAGAGATGATGGTGTAAGTTATGGTGATTATTTAGAACAGATTACTTATCTACTCTTTTTGAAAATGGCAGATGAATATAGTAAGCCACCATATAATCGTAAAGTGAATATTCCTGAAGGGTATGGTTGGCAAGATTTGAAAGTGTTGCGGGGTGCAGAGTTAGAGACCCACTATATTATGACCTTGCAGACTTTGAGTAAGCAATCTGGAATGTTGGGACAAATCTTTGCTAAATCGCAAAACAAAATCCAAGACCCTGCAAAGCTCTATAAACTTATCGATTTGATCGATAAAGAGAATTGGATGTTAGTTGGTACGGATATCAAAGGTGAGATTTATGAGGGGCTTTTGGAAAAAAATGCTGAAGATACCAAAAGTGGTGCTGGACAATATTTTACCCCTCGTGCGCTTATTCGTGTCATGGTTGAAACATTGCGCCCCAAACCTAAAAAGAGTATTGCCGATCCTGCTTGTGGAACGGGAGGATTTTTTCTTGCTGCTTACGACTATCTTTCAGCACAAAATCTTGATCGAGATGAACGGGAGTTTTTGAAGAATAAGACTTTTAGTGGTAATGAAATTGTTGCCAATACCCGTCGCTTGGCACTGATGAATATGTTCTTACATAATATTGGTGAAATCGATGGTGAGCCAATGATTTCGGGTACCGACGCTTTAATTACTTCACCACGTCAAACAGTTGATTATGTTCTTGCCAATCCACCTTTTGGTAAAAAGAGCTCTATGACATTCACCAATGAAACAGGTGAACAGCAAAAAGATGATCTTGTCTATAACCGTGAAGATTTTTGGACTACAACCTCAAATAAACAGCTTAACTTTGTTCAGCATATCTATACAATGCTTAAGAGCGATGGAAAAGCGGCGGTTGTAGTACCTGATAATGTCTTGTTTGAAGGAGGGGCAGGAGAGATTGTACGTAAGAAGTTGCTTGAAAAGACTGACTTACACACAATTTTACGGCTCCCTACAGGGATTTTTTATGCCAATGGTGTTAAAGCAAATGTAATCTATTTTGATAATAAGCCTGCTCGTAAAGAGCCATGGACGCGTGAAGTATGGATTTATGATTATCGTACCAATATTCACCATACAAAAAAGAAAAATCCTATGCGTTATGAGGATTTGGCAGAGTTTATAGAGTGTTTTTGTCCAGATAATCGAGAAAATCGTGTAGAGACTTGGAGTGAAGATAACCCAACAGGACGGTGGCGTAAATTTAGTTATGAAGAGATTATTGCACGTGACAAGACAAGTTTAGATATCTTTTGGCTTAAAGATGAGAGTTTGACTGACTTAGAAAACCTTCCCGAACCAGACGACTTAGCACAAGAGATTATTGAAGAGATTCAAACAGCATTGGAGAGTTTTAAGGCAGTAGTGGATGAACTTTAAATTATAAACAGTGACCCATCCTACCTATCCCATAATAGGGAAGCCTCCCTTGGAGTCTTATCAGCAGGTAGGAACTTTGTAGAAAGTATAGTATATAAATTTATAGATGAGTTAAAGATTGACACTTTAAAAAATGTACTATAATATGTACATATTTTTAAAAAGGAGATGTTATGACTGTTCTAACATTTTCAGAAACAAGAAAAAATTTTGCATCTACTATGGATAGAGTGGTACAAAATAGAGAACCAGTTCTTATAACACGTCAAAATAGAGAACCAGTTGTTATGCTCTCTTTGAGTGATTTTAAATCGTATGAAGAGACAATGCACTTAATGCGAAGCATAAATAATGCAAACAGACTCAATCAAGCGATAGAGAGTCTTGAACACAGAGTATGACATTCGACTACCTTAAAGCCCTAAAATCTTCCAAACCGGCACTTAGATTGATCGGTAGTGACCATTTTGCAATGATCCTTTCGTGGATGCACGCACTATTTATTGCTCAAAATCGTAGGCGTGTTCCTCATAGAGTGGTTCTTCAGTCATTGGAGGATCATCTGTTTGATCTCAATTCACGTTTTAACAATCCATTTCCGCAGACAGCAAAGCACTATCTTGATACATTTGTCAAAGCTGAGTATGGCTATATGCGTAGATATTATGAAAATGAGGAGCTCTTTTATGAGCTGACTCCAGATACTTACAGGGTGCTTGAGTTTGTGGAGTCTCTTCAAAAAAAAGAGTTTGTAGGGAGTGGAACAAAGTTTTCATTGATTTTTGAACTTTTAGAAAAGTTGGAGTATGAGGCACTGCTCGATACAGAAGAGAGGCTTGCCTCTATTGATGCTCGTATTGCCAAACTTCAACAAGAGCGTAAGAAAATTGCCACCAAAGAGGGTGTGGTGGATGAGACACAGATTAAAGAGATTGTCTCTGAAGTTATAACTCTTAGCCGAAGGCTTCTTTACGATTTTAGCGATATTGAGTACAACTTTCGAGCGTTAAATCGTGAGACAAAAGAGAAGATAGCAACTGCTTTTAAGTCAAAGTCAGAGGTGCTTGATTTTGTATTTGATAGTGAAGAGGCGATCAAAAACTCCGATCAGGGCAAAAGTTTCTTTGCATTTTGGGAGCTTTTAACGAGTGAGAAAAATGAGAAGCTTGAAGAGCTTGGTGAGAAACTATACTCTATTGAATCGGTTGCCAAAGCCGATAAAGATCGTCAACTTGCAAATTTTAAGTATGATTTGGTTGTGAGTGCTCATCAGGTGCAGATTATGGTCAATCGTCTTATTGAGCAGTTACGCCGTTTTATTGATGAGAGAGCCTGGCTTGAGAATCGTCGTGTTTTAGAGTTGATTGGTAGTATTGAAAAGCGTACACTTGCACTAAAACACTACCCTAAAAATAGGGATTTTATGACAGTTGCCCGTCCTGGAATTGATGTGTCAATGCCTCTTGAAAAGAGGATGTTTGAACCGCAGGAGGTTGGTAGTTTTAATGCAGAGTTAAGAGAGGAGACAATAGATTTAGATATTACCGAAGCACTTTTTGATAAGTTTTGGGTTGATGAGACGCAACTGCATAGAAATATCATAGAGCTACTTCAGCACCACTCTCAAATCTCTTTGAAAGAGATAGTTGATGCATGTCCTGTTAGCAAGGGTGTTGCTGAGATTGTAGGCTACCTTTCACTTGCTACAACACTAAGTATTGGCTATATCAACGAGAGTGCTAAAGAGGAGTTAGAGGTAGAGGATGTTGATGGTAGAAAGTTGGTGGTAAGAGTGCCAAAGATTCTGTTTATACGGGAGTGAAACTCCTGACTGTGTTATAATTATGCATATAATTTATATGAAGGATTAGTATGACTAAGCTTGTTAAAAAAACAAAAACTCTAAGAAAAACTTTTACTATACCGCTTTATATTGTCGAAGAGTTGGAAGAGTATGCTAAAGCTCATAACAAAAAGCAGTCACAAATCATTGCACTTGCATTAGAAGAGTTTTTACACAAAAAAAATAGAAATGAAATAGTTGAAAAGAGAGTCAAAGCACTCAACTCTCTGGTTGCAATAGCACCAAAGGGAAGTTTGAAAGATATTAATATGAAAGATCTATTTAAAGAGAAAGCTTTAAAAAATGCATAGAAAGGTCTATTTTGATACTAATGTAATTGTAGATCTCTTTGATGAGAGTAGAAAATATCATAAAGAGTCACTTTTTGTACTTCAAACAATACTTGAAAATGAAGAGATTGAGGTTTTTATAAATAGTGATTCGGTAACTAATCTTTTTTATATTTTAAAAAACCGTAGTAAGCTTAGTTTTGATGAATCTTTGAAAAAATTGGAATCGATAAAGGATATTTTTACTATTGTAAATATTGAAAAATCTGATATAGAAATTGCAATTGACATATGCAAGAAACATATTTTTAAAGATTATGAAGATTGTATGCAGTATGTTTGTGCTTTAAAAGCGAAATGTACGCTTATTATAACCAACAATCCAAAAGATTTTAAAAATTCATCCATAGATATAGTCACAACCAAAGAGTTGAGCGATATCTGGAAAGTGAGATAAGAGCTTGGAAGAGAAAGAGAGTAGTTTTTCATTAGCGGCAATTGCATTGATCAAAGGGATTGTTTATAGATCTGATCAGCCTATTGTGTGGGAACATCTTAACCAAAATATTAGTTCTATTGAAAGTTATTTTGAAAAAATTGGGCTGGAGGTCTATCTCGACGATACGGGCGGGTATGCCTATCTGAAGCAGGGGG
>CAZGCF010000102.1:0-333 GCA_964524095.1 uncultured Campylobacterales bacterium
TTCAGTAGATGGTGGATGCAAAACAAAAATGAACTGTATGATGTGTCACAGTTCTGGACTTTTGCCAAAAAGTTAATTTTCTACTAATGCCTCTTGTAGTTAAAGCAAGAGGCACTCTCTTCAAAATATGATCTACTCTACGCTTATTTAATTTTTCAATTATTTTATAAAAAATTATTTATTTTACAAATAATCGTATCTTCCGTAAAATGGCAATGAAAATATATAAGGAGTCGATTATGGCATTTAGCAGAGAGAATAGACCAAATACACTAAATGGTATTCTATTTGTTGCACTATTTGCAACTGCCGCAACATATATTTCAGAGTTTG
>CAZGCF010000102.1:343-5046 GCA_964524095.1 uncultured Campylobacterales bacterium
CTTTTTTAAGCATTTAGGAATAAGTCCTCTTATCATAGGAATAGTAATTGGAATGTTTTATGCAAACACATTAAGAAACCATCTTCCAAAAGAGTGGACACCAGGAATTATCTTTTCAACCAAGACACTTCTAAGAGCTGCCATTGTTTTCTATGGCTTTAGACTTACTTTTCAAAGTATTGCTGAAGTTGGAATTGCTGGAATTGTAACAAGTGTTTTAGTTGTATCTTTGACATTTGTCATAGGATATATTGTAGGTACAAAAATATTAAAGCTTGATCGTGATACCACTATCTTAACAAGTGCCGGTAGCTCTATCTGCGGTGCAGCTGCTGTTTTGGCAACAGAACCTGTTGTTAAATCTGAAGCATATAAAAGTGCAATAGCTGTTTCAACTGTTGTACTATTTGGAAGTATAGCAATGTTTTTGTATCCATTCTTATATAAAGCAGGTTATGTTGATTTAGACCCTAAAGGTATGGGAGTTTACATTGGAGGAACACTTCACGAAGTAGCACATGTTGTCGCAGCAGGAAATACACTTGGTGCAGAAGTTGCAAAAGATGCTGTTATTGTTAAGATGATTAGAGTTATGCTAATTGCACCATTTTTAATTGTTCTTGGATTATGGCTTGCAAATATAAAAAAGGGTACAAACGAAAATAGAAATGAAAAAACTAAAATTACAATTCCTTGGTTCGCAGTTGGATTTATTGCAGTAGCAGGATTTAACTCTTTAGATCTTTTACCTAAAGCATTAGTGACAGACATAAATGCTATTGATACCTTTGCTCTTACTATGGCAATGACAGCTCTTGGAATGGAAACAAGTATCAATAAATTTAAATGTGTTGGACTTAAACCTATTTATTTGGCTATGATACTCTTTATATGGCTTATTTTTGGTGGATACTATATAACTAAATTTGCTATAAGCTTGGCATAATCAAATGAAATATCTAAATTTGGAGATAATATGAATACTAAACTACTATCAGAGAAAAGTCTAAAAGAGATCATTAAAAACTTTACACCAAACTGGTTTACTCTGAATATGGGAACCGGTATAGCTTTTCTAACACTGCACAATATTAATGCAAATATATTTAATGGTCAGTTTCTGTTGGGAGAGAGCTTATGGCTAATTGATATATTTTTCTTTATGCTTTTTTGCGGACTACTTTTAGCAAGAGCGATCCTATACCCTGAAACAATAGTGTTAATGTTTAAACATCCTGTTCAATCTATGTTTTTAGGTGCTATTCCTATGGCTCTTGTACCGATCTTAGAAGGATTTGCAATATTTGGAGAATCTATTTTTGGCAATAGTGCTTTAAATATATCACTATATCTATGGTGGGTAGATGCACTCTTAGCAGTTAGTGTTGGCTGGTTATTGCCATATTTGATGTTTACTGTACAAAAGGATCATAAACTTGAAAATATGACAGCAATATGGCTTTTACCTATTGTCGCATCTGAGGTAACAGCATCTGCCGGAGGTATGTTAGCACCCTACTTTGCCAATCCTATGGCTGAAACAGTTCTAATGGTAAGTTACATTTTATGGGTATTCTCTGTACCACTTGCACTCTCTGTACTGGTAATTCTGTTTTTAAGACTTGTTACACATAAACTTCCAGATAAAGCTATGGCGGTTACAAGTTGGTTAACTTTAGGACCACTTGGTACAGGAGCACTTGGTCTGCTTTTACTTGGTAATTCAGCTGAAAAAGTCTTAATTGGTACAGGTTTGGAAAATATTGCCACTTTTCTATCAAACTTTGGGTTAATTGCAGGACTACTTCTTTGGGGTTATGGATTGTGGTGGTATGTTATGGCTTGGATTATTACATTGAAGTTTTTTAAAGATGGTCTTCCATTCAACATGGGATGGTGGGGGTTTACATTTCCTGTTGGTGTTTTTACAGCGTCAACACTACAACTGTGGCAGGCAACTGGCTATGATATATTTAAATATTTCAGTATTGTTCTAAGCATACAACTTGCTATATTTTGGATACTTGTCTTTACTAAAACATTAAAGGGGATGTGGAGTGGATATCTCTTTCATGCACCTTGTTTATCTCCTGAAACAGGATTGCCAAAACCTGAAGAGGAGTGTAATAAGTCTTCAAAAAATATTTAGTATATTGGCACTACTCTTTAATAGGACGATTGGCAATCATCTCTAACAGTACCGTAGCATAAGATCCCTTAGGTAAAGTAAAGTGCAGCTCATAATGAGCAGTCTCCTGTTTATAGTTACCTTGTATATCCTCAGGCCAAATCCAAGCATATCTTCGGCTCCCTTGAGCTGGAATATCTTCTACAAACTCCTTCTCTATCTCCCAAGCAATTCCAGTTGAGAGTTTTGCCTTTTTACCACTTAGCAATCCAGTTGGACTAATCTCTCTATTCAAAATACGCTTTGCATCATCTACCAAATCATCTACAACAAAAAGCTTTCCATGAGGATAATGACTTGCTACATCTCCTGGTAAAATCTTGAAAAAATGAGGCTCTTTATGTACAAGTTTGATAATTTCATCATTCCATACAAAAACATTTTTAAGCTCTCTAGGGTTTAAGGCTTCAAATAGTCGTGAAAGCTCTATACGCTTACTTAGCCATAGGTTGAATAGATGCGATTGGTAAGCACTCATTAAAAACTCTCTTTTTTTTCTATCTCTCATTTTACGCTTACCTTCTACTATTTCGCGTGCTATTTCATAGTTGTCACCATCCCTTCCAAAACGCTGATAACCAAAATAGTTTGGTGACCCATTTTCAGAGATCCACTTTAAAAGAGAGTCAATTTTCTTTGCATCTGTAGGATTTACCTTTTTTAGACGTATAAAAAATCTATTACCTTTAAGATGACCTATGCGTAGTTTGTTGTTATGATAAGTAGTCTCTAAAATTTTAATCTGTTTATGAGAAAAGCTTTTTAATGCATCTTCATATTTTCTATTTACAGAGATATATTGAATTGTCATTGCATCTTTATCTTTTAATCCTGCATAACCTATATCTCTTATACGAACTCCCAAATGGGTACTCAAAATCTCCAACATTTGCCAAGTAGTCAATGCTTTTTTTCTGATCTTTAAAATTAGATGTTCACCATTTCCTGAAAACTCATAGAGAGGAATCTCAGTTACAACAAAATCGCTAGGTGTCTGTTTAAAGTGAAAATATATTGGTGAATGAGATAGTGGATATAATCTATCTAACTTCATACTATTCCCTTCATATTAAAAGTGGTTTGCTTTACATAAATTTTTATATGGTTTTCTAACTGCTTTTGCAAAGATAGTCAATTTGGTTCTTGTAATTTTGGCTAAATTTTTTATCTTTCTTTCATACCTTGGGTCAAAAGCAAAGAGGATCTCAAACTCCTCTCCACTACAACCTACTCTCTTTGGAATAGGTTTAAAGAACTTAAAGCCTACTCTATTTGCTCGATGAAGTTTCTCTAAGTCTGTAAAAAGTCCATCAGAGATATCCATTGCACTACGTATATATGGAGCTACTCTATAAAAGAAAGAGTCTCTTAACACAGGATTTAAAAATCTTGAGTTTGGTTTAACAGAGCAACCTCTAAGAAGTCGCATAAGATCTCTTCTACTTTCACCCAAGCTACCAGTAAAGGCTAGCAGATCTCCCTCTTTTATGCCTGTACGAAAAATTGGCTTTTTACACTCTGCTAAAATTGTTATAGATATATCAAGTTTTACATTTGCTATTGTATCACCACCTATTATGGTGATCCCATAAGCATTTGCACTCTCTTGGAAACCACGTGCCAACTCTTTTAACTCTTGGCGTGTAAAATCTTTTGGAATTGCCACAGTTAAAAGTGCATATTTTGGCTTACCATTCATAACAATTGCATCTGAGATATTAACAAGCATCGCCTTTCTTGCAATCTCATAAAGGCTCATCCACTCACGTTTAAAGTGGACATTTTCAAAAAAGGCATCTTGACTAATACTCATATTATTTAATATAGCCGCATCATCACCTAAAAAAATATTTTTTTCAAAACAGTTGATAAAATAGTCCTCTTTATTCATAACTATGATTATACCCTATTAAAAGCTGAAAACATTGGTAACACATAAATAAATTTGGAGATAATTCTATAGTTGAATTAAACTATTTTATAGATAAAGGAATGTATAATAGTATTATATTCTTATTGTTATCAATATAAAGGACGCGTCTAAATGAGTATAGAGATACATAAATATGATGTTGTTATTGTCGGTGCCGGACTTGCCGGACTGGCAGCTGCACGTGAACTACAGCGTGCTGGTAAAAAAGTAGCTGTCTTAACAAAACTTCACCCTCTTAGAAGCCACTCTGGTGCGGCACAAGGCGGAGTAAATGCCGCTCTAAGTGAAGAAGATGATGTTGAACTTCATATGTTCGACACAATAAAAGGTAGTGACTATTTGGCTGATCAAGATGCCGTTGAACTTATGTGTTCAAAAGCTCCTGAAACTATTCGCTGGATTGCAAATGCTGGTGCGGCATTTAGTCGTAATGAAGATGGTACTATTGCACAGCGACCATTTGGAGGGCAGTCAAAACCGCGTGCCTGTTTTGCAAAAGATCGTACTGGTTTGACTCTACTTCAAACAATTTATGAACAAGCTGATCGTGAAAATGTTACATTCTTTGATGAGTGGTATGTT
>CAZGCF010000103.1:0-5030 GCA_964524095.1 uncultured Campylobacterales bacterium
AATTTTTCCTACATTGATTACTTCATATGTCTCTTCAAGGTTTTTTAGATGACGTTTCATCTCATCATACCAGATAGCAAGCACTAGACCAAATGTAATAGGTTCACCATGAATACCATGACTGCGTCCAACCATAAGAGTAAGTTTATGCTCCATTGCTCTTCGTTTGATTGTCTCCATGACAGTTTTTACATCTTCAATAATGATTTTCAAGCTATCTCGCATTTGAAGAGCAACAGCTGTATCTATTGTATCTGAGCTTGTCATTCCATAATGAACCCATCTACTCTCTTCACCCAAACTTTCAGCAACAGAAGTCAAAAATGCAATGACATCATGTCTTGTCTCTTTTTCAATTTCATCAATTCTTTCAATGTTAAATGATGCATTCTCTTCAATCTTCTTTGCATCTTCATCTGGAATTAGACCTAGACGATTCCAAGCTTTTACTGCCGCTATCTCTACATCAAGCCAAGCTTGATACTTAGCCTGCATAGTCCATTTCGACTTCATCTCTTCTCTAGCATAACGTTCGACCATGTTAATCCTTCTTATTAGGGTAAAATTACTTTTGAACTTACGTATATATCGCTTGTTTAAATTAGGATATACTAACAAATACCGCAATATTGTTTATTGAACGACATATGCGTAAGATCACTATTTTTTAAGAGAGACATTTTATAAAATAGTGCGTTAAAAAGAGGTAAAAAAATAATGGTATTAAAACTATGGGATTTATAAAAAAGAGCTTTTATGTAAATGAGCCTATTCCAGCTTTTCTATTTTTAATGCGTCAATTGGGCATATCACAAGGTCAGTCTCAAAGAATTGTCACTACAGGCAGACTTTTTGTAAATGGTAAAGTGTGGGAGAGAAGCGGACAAAAAATACAAGGTCATGTAGAAGTAAAGATGTTTGTTCCACAAGGTAGAGGTGTTGAGCCTATCTTTACAACTCCTGACTTTGGTCTATTTGATAAACCAAGTGGAGTTCTTGTACATCCAAGAACAAGATTTACAAACTACTCTCTTTTAGATGATATTCGTCATATTTACGGAAAAGATGCAAATGCAATACACCGTATTGACAAAGAGACAAGTGGTTTACTTTTAGTAAGTAGAAACAAAGAGTCTGAGCGAAAGCTCAAACTAATGTTTGAGAGTAGAGATGTAAAAAAGAGCTATCTTGCATGGGTTAGAGGTAGAATTGATAAACCTTTTAAAGTTAATGTTCCACTAAAACGTAATGATGATTTTTCTACTATCAAGTTAAAAGTTCTTGTTGATCCAGATGGTAAAGATGCGTTGACATATTTTGAGCCAATTGAGTATGATGAAGTTCATGATGCAACTTTAATACAAGCTTTTCCACATACAGGAAGGCAACACCAAATTAGAGTACATCTGTTTCACGTGAAACATCCAATAATTGGAGATCCAATCTATGGAGTTCCTACAGAGGTAGCTATTAAGTATCTGGACAAAGAGATTACAGAAGAAGAGAGACTATACTACATGGGAGCCAAACGTTTACTGCTTCATGCTCAAACATTGACGTTTGACTACCAAGGAGTCTCATATAGTTTCAATTCAAAATTTGACTTTGAAAGTTTAAAAGAATTTATTGTAAAGCCGGACAAACGATTTAACTTTTGTTTGCCATAATAAAGCCGCCTACTCCGGCTATTACAACTAGTACTAGAAATATCACCATTCCATAGTCTAAATATGTCATAAGGTTTCCTTTGATAGCTCTTGTTCGCGTAGCTGTCCACAAGCTGCACTTATGTCTAGACCTTTCGATTCACGTACTGTACAAAGAAGCCCTTTGCTTAGAAGATACTCTTGAAACTCTCTCATTCTTTCAGGCTCAGGACGTTTAAAATCTGTTCCTGGGTAAGGGTTGAAGTATATCAAATTCACTTTTGCTTTTATACCTTCTAAAAGTTTTATTAGCTTTTTTGCACTTTTAATATCATCATTGACATCTTTGATTACCAAGTACTCAAACATCACTCTTTTTCTTGTATTTACAGGAAATGCTTTGACAGCTTCTATAATTGATGCAATATTGTAAGCCTTATTCATTGGGATAAGCTCTTCTCTTAACTCATCATCAACAGCATGTAAACTTATTGCCAACTGTACACCAAGCTCCATCTCTCCCAGCTTTTTTATCTTTGTGCTTATTCCGCTTGTTGAGACAGTTTGACGTTTAGGTGAAATACTAAGACCATTTTCATTACCAAATATCTGAATAGCTTTTGCAAGATTGTCAAGATTGTCAAGTGGTTCGCCCATACCCATATAGACAATATTGACTCTTCTATTACTTGCAATGTTATTATCTTTTTTTATTTCAAGCACCTGTCCTACTATTTCACCTGGAGTCAAGTTTCTAATAAATCCACCTTTTGCTGTAAGACAAAAAGAGCACCCTACTTTACACCCTACTTGACTAGATACACAAACTGTATATTTTGCATGATGAATCAGTTCGCCTTTTTCATCATACTCTGCATCTTTCATTTTCAGTAAAACAGATTCAACAGTATGTCCATCTTGAAGTTCGAAAAGATATTTAATACTTCCATCACTGCTTTTCTGTTTTTGGACAATTTTCATAGGTGAAATTAGGAAATTGTTCTCTAACTCTTCACGAAGTTTTTTTGGAATATTTTGCATCTCTAAAAAAGAGTCAATATGGTGTTGATATATCCAATTGTAAATCTGTTTCGCACGAAATTTTGGTGGAAACATCTTTTCTAGTTCAGATTGTGTGTAATCAAGAATGGAAGGTTTCAAGGTTTGGTATCCTTTTTTTAAGATATTCAATCAGCTTTTTCATAGCTTCATTATGATTGGCTAGAAACTCATTATGAGCATTGTCACTGCACATATTAGTAATAACAAATATTCCGCCACAAGGAATGTTGAAGTTTTGTGCCACCAGCATTACAGAGTAAAACTCCATATTTTCCAGCCCTATTCCCAAGCGGTTAAAATTTTGTGCCAAATGTAAATCGGTAGTAATGTAATTGCTTGAGTTAACAATAATAGGTTTGCCTTCATTTGCAAATTTTGCAAGTGGGGTTTCACGTGAAACATTTTCATCTGAAACAATCAGATTCTTTTCCAATGGAGTATAACTCTTTTTTAGTAAAAATGAGAGTTCTATTTGACTAGCAGCTTTTGACTCTACAATGTCAAAAATATTAAACTTTCCATAACTTCCTGCACTTCCTACAAAAAGTAGAAATTCAGGTGGATTCATTAAAACCAATCTGGTCAGGTTTACTGCACTTTCACAAAGCCCCATGCCAATTGGAGTGGCAAAAGGAAATGTTTCATTGTTACCTGCACAGACAATCATAGTCTCACCGGAATACTGTTTTTATGTAAATAATGTTTTAAGTCCATAATGTCAATTTCACGGAAGTGAAAAATAGAGGCTGCAAGTGCAGCATCAGCTCCAGCTTCAAAAGCATCTTTTATATGCTCCATTGTTCCTGCTCCTCCACTGGCAATGACAGGAACATTTACAGAACTGCTTACAGCACTATTTAAAATATTGTCATACCCTGCTTTTGTTCCGTCAGCATCCATAGAGGTTAACAGTATCTCCCCTGCTCCACGATCAACAACCTCTTTTGCCCACTCTAAAACATCAATGCCTGTGTCAATGCGTCCACCATTGATAAAAACATTCCACTTTTCAGGTGCAACACGTTTGGCATCTATAGCAACTACAATACATTGCGAACCAAAACGTTTAGCTCCTTCATCAATAAACTCAGGTCGTTTAATAGCAGCAGAGTTTATGCTTACTTTGTCACATCCAACATTTAAAAGTGCATAGATGTCATCAAGTTTACGAATACCGCCACCAACTGTCAAAGGAATGAAAACCTCTTTTGCAACCTCTTTGACAATATGCACAATAGTGTCACGGTTTTCATGGCTGGCAGTAATGTCAAGGAATGTTACCTCATCTGCACCCTCTTCATTATATCTTTTTGCAACTTCTACCGGATCTCCAGCATCTTTTAGTCCAACAAAGTTGACACCTTTAACTACACGCCCATCTTTAACATCCAAACAAGGGATTATACGTTTAGCAAATGTTTCCAAGGTTATCCCTTTATAAATTGTGTATAATAATAACCGCATTATATCGCATCCTAGTATATAAATATAAATCTCTTTTTAAGAAAAGATTCAGTATGATAAACCAAAATGCTCATATAGATAGTGAAAAGATTGCCAAAAAGAAGTTTGGTCAAAATTTTTTGAAAGATGAAACTGTTTTACATAGAATCATCGAATCGATGCCCAATGATAGAAAGCTAATTGTGGAGATTGGGCCTGGATTAGGTGATTTAACCAGATATCTGGTTGAGATTAAGGATGTCACCGCTTATGAGGTGGACAAAGACCTGTGTGAGCATTTGCGCAAGCGTTTTAAAGTAGCCATAGAGAATGGTAGGCTTACACTTCGTTGCACAGATGTTCTAATCCATTGGGATCAAGAGAGTTTAGGTGATCAGCCTTACCATATGGTTGCAAACCTACCCTATTACATTGCGACAAATATAATATTACGTGCGCTGAAAGACCAAAATTGTCAAAGTTTACTGGTCATGGTGCAAAAAGAGGTTGCTGAAAAGTTTAGTGCTAAGCCTAAGCAGAAAGCATTTTCAGCTCTTAGTGTATTGGCACAAAGTGTAGGTGAAGTACAATTATGTTTTGATGTACCTCCATCAGCTTTTGTACCTGCACCAAAAGTTGTGTCGTCAGTGCTTAAAATTGTCAAAAAAGATACATTGAATGATCCAGCATTTGAGAACTTTTTAAAGGTGGCTTTTACTCAGCCTCGCAAAACACTTGCTAAAAATCTTTCAAATGCGTTTTGCAAAAAAGATGTAGTAGCAGCTCTTGACTCTTTGGGTTTAGGTTCTTCTGTTCGTCCACACGAAGTGGAAACATCCCTCTATCACCACCTATATAAAATTTTAAAAGGTGATATTG
>CAZGCF010000104.1:0-5009 GCA_964524095.1 uncultured Campylobacterales bacterium
TTGTATTAATAAATAAATCCTACTCTATCTTTCAAAGCTTTTCTAATATTTTTCATCTGTGTATGCTTGTTTCGACACCATTCAGGAGCCAATAAAGAGTCATCACCTATTCCAGCTGTCACTCGTTGTACACTAATATTTGAAGGCAACATTTTAATTGACTCTACTAGTAGTTTGATGTACCTATCTTCATCTATAGGTTTAAATTTTCCCTTGATATAATCAACCGCAAGAGCTGTATTTTTAACAACATAGAGAGGGTGTATTTTAATTGAGTCTATCCCCCATTTAATTGACTCTCTGACAGTATCAAGCATCATCTGCTCACTCTCACCAGGCAATCCAAAAATAATATGCCCACAAACATTAAGACCTTTAGCCTTACTGCGTTCTATCCACATCTTTACATTTTCACTGCCATGCCCACGATTTATCTTTTTAAGAGTCTCATCATAAATAGACTGTATTCCATATTCGATCCAAATTTCATAACTTTGTGAAAGCTCAACCAGATAGTCTAAAATCTCATCTGTAACACTGTCGCTTCGTGTACCAATGCTAAGACCTATGCATCCAGGTTGTCTTAATGCCTCTTCATAGAGTGCTTTCAGTGTATCTATAGGAGCATAGGTATTTGTAAAAGATTGGAAATATGCTAAAAACTTTTTTACACCATACTTCCCTGCTAATCTCTTAGATGTAGCACTATATTGAATGCGTACCTGCTCTAACTGCTTTTCTAATAGTGGATTCTCTTCTGTTTTAGGGTTTAGATAAAACTTTTTTGATGGCTTAGCAAGATTTGGGCTAAATGATTCATTTAAACAAAAGGTACACCCACCCTTTGCAACAGTACCATCTATATTTGGACAAGTAAATCCTTGAATATTTAGAGGTACTTTATAGACATCTTCTCCAAACTTATTACGAAAATAGCGTCCAATAGTAAATACTTTTTTCACACTCCCCCTTTTTTTAGGATTCAGGATTTAGGATTTAGAAATCCTATAACCTATAACCTAAATCCTAACAAACATATTTTCCATCAAAACAGGCTTTACAGTAGTTTTGATCATTACCAACAGCACGCATCAAGCCATCTATTGAGATATATGCCAATGAATCAGCACCAATATAGTCACAAATCTCTTCTGTTGACATACGAGCACTAATAAGCTTCTCTTTTTCAGGTGTATCTACACCATAAAAACATGGATCAGTTGTAGGAGGAGAAGAGATGCGCATATGAACCTCAGCAGCACCCGCCTCTTTAAGCATAGAGACTATCTGCTTACTAGTTGTACCTCTTACAATAGAGTCATCTATAACAATAAGCTTTTTACCCTCAATTACTTCACGAATTGGGCTTAACTTCATCTTCACTTTTAAATTTCTAAGCTCTTGTGTAGGCTCAATAAATGTTCTTCCAACATAGTGGTTTCTCATAATACCAAGCTCAAATGGAATACCACTCTCTTGAGAATAGCCAAGTGCAGCCGCAACACCACTGTCTGGTACAGGAACTACCATATCAGCTTCAACAGGAAGCTCTTTTGCAAGTTCACGACCCATTTTTTTACGCAATGAATAGACATTTTTACCATATATTACGCTATCAGGACGAGCAAAATAGATATACTCAAAAATACACTTATGAGGATTTGGCTCAAAGATCTGAATAGATTTTGGAGCTTTACCCTTTTCAAATATAACCATTTCACCTGGTTTTATATCGCGAATAAACTCTGCACCAACTAGATCAAATGCACAAGTTTCACTTGCAACCATATATCCATCACCAAGCTTAGCAAGACTCAAAGGTCTAAAACCAAATCGGTCACGTACAGCATACATTTTATTTCTGCTCTGAATTACAAACGAGTATGCACCTTCAACTTTATGGAGAGCATCTATAATTCTATCAATCAATCTATCTTTTTCACTCTTAGCTATTAGATGGATCATATTTTCAGTATCCATATATGTCTGAAAAATAGCTCCACGTTTAATTAACTGCTCTCTAACCTCTTTAGCATTTGTAAGGTTTCCATTATGAACAATAGCTATCTCACCCAAATCGTAACGTGCATAGACTGGCTGTGCATCAAGAATTGAGTCATCTCCAGCAGTAGAGTATCTTGTATGCCCTACTGCCATATCACCTTTTAACTTTTTGATCTTCTTCTCACTAAAAACACGTGTTACAAGCCCGCGATCTTTTATAAGGTGAAACTCTCCATCTCTATTTGAGCAAATACCAGCCGCTTCTTGACCTCTATGTTGAAGTGCAAAAAGTCCAAAATAGGCGATCTGTGCCGCACCTTTTACATTAAAAACACCTACAACTGCACACTTTTCATTTAATGCTCTTTCCATTATTACAATCCCAGACAATCACTAATATCATAAAGACCTGCACTCTGCTTAACCAACCATTTACAAGCACGTACAGCACCTTTAGAGAAGGTCTCTCTGCTAGTAGCTGTATGGTTCAACTCAATAAACTCACCATCATTATAGAATCCAACTGTATGTCGTCCCACAACATCACCACCACGAATTGCCATTACACCAATCTCATCTTTACTACGCTCACCAGTCATACCATCTCTTCCACTTACACGAACCTTTTCAAGATCAAGTCCTCTTCCTTTAGCGGCAAACTCTGCAAGGGTAAGTGCGGTACCACTTGGAGCATCTTTTTTGTACCTGTGATGCTGTTCAACTATCTCAATATCAAAATCACCAAGTTTTTCTGCAGTCATTTGAACCAGTTTTTTCAAAAGAGCAATTCCAGCTGACATATTTGTTGCATAAAGAATCGGCATAATCTCACTTGCCTCTTCAAGAAGTGCTCTTTGAGCATCATTTAATCCAGTAGTACCAATGACTAAAGGTCTAGGTCGCTTTAATGCAGCTTTTAAAAGTGCTTCAGTAGCTTCAGGTACTGTAAAGTCTATTACAGCTTCACTAGCTTCTAAAAAGATTTTGGCATCATTGGTTACTAATGAACCTTCAGGTACATGATAATCAATACGACTTCTTTCACATAGTGCAGAAACTTCTGTCTCTGAATCTTCAGTCAAATTTTTTACAAGTAGTTTACCAACGCGTCCATTGGCTCCATAGACTCCAACTTTTAACATATACTCTCCTAAATCTTGGTACTTTGTTTAAGATGTTCAACATACTCTATTGCACCAATCGCAGCTGTAGCACCATCTCCTGCCGCACAAACAACCTGCTTAGCCGCCATTACTCTGACATCACCTGCCGCAAAAAGACCCTTTTGACTTGTTCTCATAGCAAGGTCAACAACCACTTCTCCCCAATCATTCACCTCACACAAGAAAGATCCATCCTCCTGTTTTAAAACTCCATTGTTAACATTGTTTCCAACAAAAACAAAAACACCTGGAACTGGCAAATCAATAGTTTCACCACTATTTTTCTTTACTTTAAGTCCATTAACTCCCATTGCATCGCCATAAACCTCATCAGGCACAGCATTAAGTACCAACTCGATCTTCTCATTCTCATTTACTCTTTTTACTGTTGATGGAGCCGCTCTAAACTCATCTCTTCTATGAACAAGATAGACCTTTGAGCAGATATTTGCCAAATATAGAGCCTCTTCTAGTGCAGTATCACCACCACCTATGACTGCAACCTCTTTTCCTCTATAGAAAAAGCCGTCACACGTTGCACAAGTACTTACCCCTCTACCAAAAAACTCATCTTCACCCTTAAAACCGGCTCTCCTAGGAGTGCTTCCTGTACAAACAATTACACTCTTTGCCTCTTCAACTTTTCCGTCACTAAGCTCAATCTTGAAAATCAAACCATCAGGACGACTGACGCGAGTAACCTCTGCCATCTCATGCTTTAGACCAAAACGCATACACTGCTTAGGCCAATCCTGCATTAACTCCATTCCAGTAACAACCTCTGTAATACCAGGATAGTTCTCAACCTCACTGCTTTGTGTTATGGCTCCTCCTGGCATACCTTTTTCAAACATAACTACATTTTCCATTCCACCACGAGTTGCATACAATCCAGCTGTTAAACCGGCAGGACCTCCTCCTATAATTGCCAAATCAAGCATTTCTTCCCCTTCTAGTTTAAAAGATAAATTTGACTATCTTGTTTATAAAGCCCATTTTCATTCTGCTTCTTTATCATAAAATAACTTGGCACCTCACGAATGTGAAACCTATGAACTATTTTAAGCAGTGTATTTGTCCCCGCTGTAGCATAAATTACATTTGAAGTACTCTCTTTACGCTGTTGATATAGATCTATTACAAGCAAACTATTTTTTTGCTTTAATTTTGCTAAATTTTTTTCTATATCTCCCATATGCGAGCTATATATTACAACAATATATCGCTCTTCTTTTGGTTCAAATATCTCTGACTTAGTATAGAGTATCGTCTCTTTGAAATTGATAAATTTATACTGGGAATATTTGTAATTGAAGTAAGCAAAAGCGATTGCGATCATAGCTGCGCCGAAAAACGACGCAAATACATAAGATAAGGAGAAAAGGGATTTTCTCCTCTGTTTATGCATATTGGTTAGTTTTAGCCAATTAAAGAGTCAAGTTTTTCAGCAAATGCCTGTTTAGAAGCGGCACCAACCATCTGATCTACAACCTGTCCATCTTTAAAGAATAGGATGCTTGGAATAGATCTGATTCCAAATTTCACTGCAAGATCTTGCTCTTCATCAGTGTTAACTTTAGCAATTGTTGCTTTTCCTTCATACTCTTCAGCCAACTCTTCGATAACTGGAGCAATCATACGACAAGGTCCACACCAAGGAGCCCAAAAGTCAACAAGAGTTACACCCTCTTTTACTGTCTCATCGAAGTTACTGCTTGTTAATTCAACATATTTTCCCATAAAGGTTCTCCTTCATAAATTTTGTACTTAGATTATAGCGGGTAAAACTTTAAAATCTTTTGTTATCTCAAACTAATGTATAATATTTTTATTCTTACCAAA
>CAZGCF010000105.1:0-4964 GCA_964524095.1 uncultured Campylobacterales bacterium
CAACTCTATCTCTATTACATCATCATTAAGAAGAGGATACTCTGAAAGCTCTTTACCTATTTCAAGCTCACCTATACTCTCATCTAATTCTAAAATACCATTTTCAATAGCAGGAAGACCAAGCTCAGTTGCAGAGCAGACCATTCCATCACTCTCAACACCTCTTAATTTTGCGTGCTTAATCTTCATACCATTAGGCATAACTGCCCCAACCGTAGCAACTGGGACATACAATCCTTCACGAATATTTTTTGCACCACAAACAATTTGTCTAACTGCTGTTCCTAAATCTATTTGACATACACTTAGTTTATCTGCATCTGGATGTTTTTCACAAGACTTTACATATCCTACAACTATTTTTTCAGGAATAGTAATTTGCTGTAGAGAGTCAACTTCCAAACCAAGACTATTTAGCTTTTTACAAATATCTTCTGTCGATATATCTTTTAAATCGACCCACTCTTCCAACCATCGACGTGTAACTATCATTGAAACTGCTCCAACAAACGAAGATCCCCTTCAAATAAAGATCGTAAATCTGGAATTTGGTGCATAAGCATTGCAAAACGCTCTACACCCAATCCAAACGCATATCCACTAACATTTTCATATCCAACAGCTTTAAAAACATTAGGATCAACCATACCACAACCAAGCACTTCTAGCCATCCGGTATGAGAGCAGACCCTACAACCTTTTCCACCACAAAAGATACAGCTTATATCAACTTCCGCTGAAGGTTCAGTAAATGGGAAAAAGCTTGGTCTAAAGCGTACATCTACATCACCAAACATTGTTTGAAGAAAGTCTTCCAAAATCCACTTGAGATTGGCAAATGAGACTTTCCCCTCTTCATCTACCATTAACCCTTCAACCTGATGAAATTGAGGAGTATGGGTTAAGTCAAAATCGCGACGAAATACTGCACCTGGACTAATCATACGAATAGGAGGCTTTTGATTCATCATTGTACGAATCTGTACAGGAGATGTATGGGTTCTTAAAAGCCCTCCATCTTTAAAATAGAATGTATCTTGCATATCCCTTGCTGGATGGTAATCAGGCAGATTCAATGCCTCAAAGTTATGAAACTCATCCTCAACTAATGGACCTGTCTCAACTGAAAAGTTCAGTGCAGTAAAATAGTCGATAATTCTATCCATTGTCTGCATTACAGGATGCAATGCACCACTTTCAGACCGTGGAGAGTATAATGAAACATCAATTGCTTCAGATTCCAACCTTTTTTGAAGAGCCAACTCTTCAAGTTCAGCTTTCTTCTCTTCAAAAGCTTTTGTCAATCTCTGCTTGAGTTGATTAAGCTCTTTTGCTATTTTAGGCTTCTCTTTAGGATCAACATTTTTCATATTAGCAAAAGCCTCCGCTAACTCTCCCTTTTTCCCAAAGATTGCAATACGAACTTTCTCCAACTCTTCTAACTCTAATACTGCCTTAATTTTATCTATCCAGTTCTCCACACCAATTCCTTATTGTAATAGTGGCAAATTTTAAGCGATTGTATAATAAAGTTCATTACACTATGCTGACATATTTTGCAGTATATTCAAACTAATCATTTGGTATAATGTATAAAAAATCATTAGAAAGAGGGATAACACTATGTGTATATTTTGCAAAATTGTAGCTGGAGAGATTCCATCTAACAGAGTATTAGAGAATGATGAGTTTATTGCATTTCACGATATAAACCCAGTTGCACCTGTTCATATTCTTATAATTCCTAAAAAACATATTGAAAATTTCCAGTCTGTAACACCAGAGCTTATGGCAAATATGACATCTTTTATACAAGATGTAGCAAAAGAACTATGTCTTGATAAAAATGGATACCGCCTTGTTACAAATAATGGTAAAGATGGTGGGCAAGAAGTTCCACACCTACATTTTCATTTATTGGGTGGAGCTAAATTGAAGTGGACACATTTAACAGAAAATGATACACACAAGAGTCTTTAAAAATAAGATTGGTATTTCACCAATCTTATTTTATACTTTGAATCCAGCTTTTAAGGTATTCAATCTGTTCAGCAGTTTTACTAGTTGCTGTACCACCTTGAGAATTTCTAGCGTTCATAGAGTATCTGATAGATAAATAGTCTGTAACATCATCATTAATTCTATCATCAATTGATTGTAAATCTTGAGCACTCAACTCACTTAAATCACACCTCTTTTGTTCAGCAAGAGCAACTGCACGTCCTGTAATAAAATGAGCTTCTCTAAATGGAATAGAACACTTTTCTACTAAATAGTCAGCTAAATCAGTGGCACTTAAATGACCAACCATGCAAGCTTTTTCCATTTTATCTTTATTGACTTGCATTGTTTTAATAACTTCATTTAAAATAGTTAAAGAGATTTCAGCAGTCTCTACACTATCAAATGTTCCCTCTTTATCCTCTTGCATATCTTTATTATAAGCAAGTGGAAGCCCCTTCATTACAGTTAAAAGTGATATTAGATTTCCAAATGTTCTTCCAGTCTTTCCTCTAAGAAGTTCAGGCACATCCGGATTTTTCTTTTGAGGCATAATAGAACTACCAGTTGAGTAAGCATCACTAAGTGTAATAAAGCCAAATTCTGAACTAGACCATATTATAAGCTCTTCAGAGAGTCTTGAAATATGCATCATCATTGTAGCAATATTAAAAAGCATTTCAAGAGCAAAATCACGATCGCTTACTGTATCAAGACAGTTTAGTGTAGGAGCATCAAAACCAAGCTCTTTTGCCGTAGCGTCACGATCAATAGGATGTGGAGTACCTGCAAGTGCAGCACAGCCAATAGGAGATAAATTATTTCTTTTATAACTGCTCTCAAAACGCTCATAATCTCGTTTCAACATAGATGCATATGCCATCATATGGTAACCAAAATTTATCGGCTGTGCATGTTGAAGATGAGTCATTCCAGGAAGCAGTGTCTCTTTATTTTTATCTGCTACCGAAATAAGTGTTTCTATAAGATTAAGGATAAGCTTACGTATTATTTTATTATGATCCTGTACATATAGCCTAAAATCAAGTGCAACCTGATCATTTCGACTTCTAGCTGTATGCAGCTTTTTACCTGCATCTCCAATTATCTCAGTCAAACGCTTTTCGATAGCCATATGTATATCTTCATCAGATATATTAAATTCAAAATCACCCGATTCTATCTCACTTCTAACTTTTTCAAGACCATTAATTATTGAGTTTACCTCTTCATCTGTCAATATGCCTTGTTTGCCCAGCATCTTAGCATGAGCTTGTGAACCCAATATATCATACTGATATAATTTCTTATCAAAATTTAAAGATGCATTAAACTCATCTAAAAGAGTAGATGCATTTTCACTGAATCTTCCAGACCACATTTTACCCATATTACAGCTCCTAAAATAAGTTCGCTATTCTATCAAAATAGAAAAAATTGTTATAAACTTCAACTAATTTATAAAATCTTTTGCTCTACTTTTTTGTCTCTTTTTTATCATCAGTCACTATTGCAAATGAGAGTTTCAAAAGTTCAGGATGTTTTGCAATAAACTCATTTAAATCTTTTAGTTTAAGCTCCTCTATAAGCTCAAGCTGTTTTTTAGAAAAACCTAGCCCTAAGCCCTTATAGTATTCATTAAAAGCTCTGCTTAGACGTTGAGAGAGTGTTTCATTTCTCAAAGGCTCAGAGCCAAGCAGGAACATTTTGGCATCATCAAGCTCTTTTTGTGTCACACCCTTTTTTACAAACTCATCTACAACTTCAATAACTACTTTTTTAGCCTCTTCCTGGCTTTCAAGTTTTGTCTGCAGATATCCACTAAAATAGCTACTGCTTCTGTTTAAAACAATGCGTCCATAGGCTGAATATGCAAGTCCTCTTTTTACACGAATCTCTTCCATCAAACGACTTCCAAAACCGCTACTGCCTAAAATGAATGCTGCAACTTTTGCTTTGTAACTCTCTGAATCATCAACCCTCATATTAAAAGGTGATCCAAAATAGATATATGCCTGTTCTGTAGGTTTTACTTCAATAGAGGTCTTTGACTTTTCACTTGCTTCAAAAAATGGCAAAGGTTCAACACTACCGACAGTTAAAGGTTTTAGAGCCTCTTTTGCATAAGCTTTAGCTTCATCAATCGATAGACTGCCACCTATTACAATAATTGCACGCTTTAAAACAAGATGACTTTTTAAAAAGTTCTCTACATCACTTAATTTCAGAGATTTAATATCATCAACTGTTCCATCTGCAGGTCTCTCTAATGGTGTACCCTCAAAAAGATTTCTTTTAAGTAACAAACTTGCTTGATAGTCATAATCACTCTCTTTTCGCATCAATGAACCAATGGTTGTAGTCTGTACCTTTTTAAAACTCTCTTCTGTAAGATTTGGATCTTTAAGAAGCTCGGCAAAGAGTTTAATACCATCATCAAATTCACTTTTAAGACTACTAAGCTCAAAAACAAATGTCTCTGTTCCAGAGTGACTACTTAAACTAATGGCCTTCTCTTCCAATGCTTTTGCAAATCCTGTTGAACCAAGCTTTTTCGTTCCCTCATTCATCATACGTGCAGAAAATTTTGCAAGTCCTGGATGATTCCCATCAGCCAAAGAACCACTATACTGGAAAGTTACCTGCATCGAAACTATCGGCAGTAACCTCTCCTCTTCAAAAATAAGAGGAATTTCTACACCATTTATCTCAACTTTATCTAAAATTGCACTCATCAATACTCCTTGCAGTAACAACAGACCAAATAATATTTTTCTCATATCTCTTCTCTCTCACCTTTGGCGATCAATAGACCTCTAATATCTCATACGCTGTATTTCGTTTTGCCGGAGTTTCACCAATATCACGAATAAGCCGTATCATCTCCTGCTGATTCATTCTATTTACTGCACCTGCAGCTTTGACAACATTCTCTTCCATCATTGTACTACCAAGATCATTTG
>CAZGCF010000106.1:0-4956 GCA_964524095.1 uncultured Campylobacterales bacterium
TCCAAAGACTTTTTTAAAGGCATAGTCAGTTTTTACATCTAAAAATCTCATCTATGCACCACCTTTTTTCTTAATTGTACATTAATGTCTGTTAAAGCAAACTTTAAACAATTTGTTCAAAAAGTCTCAAATAATGTTTAGATTTTACAGATGTACGTAAAATAATTCGTAAAATTGGTTTATTTACGGTAGGAGGACGAATAGCTCCAACCTCAAACCTTTTAGATTTCAGTAGATTACGAATTCGCATAGTTGTCTCAATATCGGGCATCTCTACAGGTACTATCATCCCATCAGGACAAAATCCTCTCTTCTCTTCAACCACCTCTTTAAGACGCTCTATCTTTCTCTTTAACTTCTCTTTTTTTCTCATAATATAGTCAAAATTAGTTGACGCTAAAGCTATGTCAAAGAGTGAAGGTGCTGTAGCATAGATCAATGATTTGGCGCGATTGTGTAAAAAGCTTACTATCTTGTGTGAGCCTAAAATGTAAGCACCATAACTTCCATAAGCTTTTCCAAGTGTACCCATCTTGATATGAAGCGAATTAGGCTTAATGCCGTAATGATCAAAAACCCCTAGCAGATTTGGTCCTACAGTACCACTACTGTGAGCCTCATCAACGATCATCAATGCATCAAACTTTTCACTTATCTCAAAAAACTCTCGTCTAACCATATCACCTTCCATAGAGTATATCCCCTCTACAGCAATTATACGGCGCCCCTTTAGCTGTGTAGAGTTTAACTTTTTTAAAAGATCATCTGGATCATTATGTTTAAACAGTACTACTTTACCCTGCACCAGTTTTGTAGCTACCATACCGCTTGCGTGGTAACTCTCATCTATAAAAAGAGTATCAGACCTTCTAACAAGTGCTTCAATAAGCCCAAGATTTGCCAAAAAGCCGCTACCTACTACAACACCAGCTTCAAACTGGTTTGCTTTACAAAGAGCTGTTTCAAACTCTTGATGAATAGGGTGGTAGCCACCTACGAAAAGAGATGATTTTGGTGCGTGGTATGGATAGTAAGATAACTTTTTAAAGGCAAGTTTTAAAAGCTTTGATTTGTGTGCAAGTCCAAGATAGTCATTGCTTGCCATATCTATAGATTCAAAATCAGCTGATATTGGTTGGCGAAACCGCCCTGCTCTTTTTAGTGCTGTAAGTTCTTTTTCATACATCGAGCCAAGGCTCCAGTTTCTCAACTGTCAAACCCATTGCACACGACTCTAAGCCTTCGACACTTTTTATGTAAGGTTTGCAAAAGCCTTCAACCATACAAGCTCCGGCTTTACCACGCCACTCACCACTTTCAATGTAATTTTTTAGATCAGTTTCATCAAACTCTGCAAATCTATAAACAGTTTGAGAAAGATCTATAAACATTTTACTCTTCGATTTATAAACCATACAGGTAATAATAGCCACATCGCTTCCGCTTTGCATCTTCAAAAGCTCTAAAGCCTCTGCCTCATCTTTTGCTTTACGTAAAATTTTGCCGTGAGCCGTTACAACTGTATCGGCACACAAGATTGGTAACTCTAATCCAAAACAGCTCTCACACACTTGCATCTTTCCCATAGCAGCGTGATAGACAAAATCTTTAGGCACTCTAAACTCTAATGCATCTTCATCAAAATCACACCCTACCTGCTTAAAAGCTATAGAGTGCTTTTTGAGTATGCTTGCACGAGTTGAAGATGAAGAGCCAAGAAGTAGCATCTGTTAAAACCCTCTCAATGTAATACCAACTGCCAATGCAACAACACCAAGTGCAATATTTAAAGGAAGCATAAAGTTAGGAATTGGCGACATAATCTCTTTTGCACCAGCCAAATCACCTGAAATAAAGAGCCTCTCTGCTTTGTTGCGTTTAATAAACATTAGCGAATAGTTGATCGTCATAATTGTCCAAATTGCCTCTTTGACATGCACCATTCCATATAGAGGTGTTCCTTTAAAGTCCATACCTATTGCCATTATACCGCCTGTAATAATTAAAATTACTATAAATGGCAAAACAATCATAAAGAGACGTTGCATTATCTCCAACGTTCTTGCCATTCGTACTTTTGGATCTGTAATATTTTGCAAACTTGGATGAACAGCACCTCTTATAGCTATCATACCCCCAACCCAAACAAAAGCACTAAGAACATGCAAAAACAGTATAAAAAAAGCATAGTCCGCAAAAATTGTAATGATAGCCTCTTTCATAATCCCTCCCCCCTTGGTATCTATTACAAATTCTCTTTCAAATAAGCCATTGCCTTCTCTTTAGCCTCACCAATCTTTGAAGCATCTTTTCCGCCGGCTTGGGCAAAATCGTCACGACCACCGCCACCACCGCCAAGAATTGGTGCTATCTGCTTAACCCAGGCTCCAGCTTTTACAGATGTGTTTTTCTGTCCAGCGGCGATTAGAACCTTTTCGCCTTTTCTTTGGAAAAGCATTACAGCCACTTTGTCGTGTGCATTTTTCAAATCATCGATCATAGCTTTAATGTCACCGCCTTCAACCTCATCTACTACAACAGTAACACCATTGATCGCTTCAGCTTTTACATCGCTCTTTTTACTCTTTTGTGCTTCAACAAGCTCCTGTTTTAACTCTTTAATTTGAGATTTAAGCTTTTCAATGCCAAGAATAGGATCTTTAGCTTTAAGCTCACTCTCAACTTTTGCAAGTGTGCCACGCATATTTTTAACAACTTCATATGCTGAATGACCACACACTGCTTCAATTCGACGAACACCAGCACTAACACCACTCTCTTTGGTAATAAGAAACATTCCTATCTCAGCAGTATTACGTACGTGCGTTCCACCGCAAAGCTCTATACTACTATCGCCAAAGCTTACTACACGCACCTTGTCGCCATACTTCTCTCCAAAGAGAGCCATTGCACCCTTTGCCTTGGCTGACTCTATATCCATCTCTTCTGTTTCACCATCAATGCCACGTTCAACTTTGTCATTTACCCACTTCTCAACAGCAGCAATCTCTTCAGCACTCAAAGCTTTTGGATGGCTAAAGTCAAAGCGCAAACGATCAGCCTCTACAAGTGAACCGGCTTGACTTACGTGATCTCCCAAAATCTCTCTCAATGCACCGTGAAGCAAGTGAGTTGCACTATGGTGTTTAGCTATCTCGTGGCGTGATGTATCTACAACAGCTTTTACAAGATCTTTTTCACAAACTTTTGTAACTGCTTTGATTTTAGAAAGATTTAAATCAAAGAATTTTTTTGTATCAAGAACTTCAGCAACTGTTTCACAAGTATCTATGCTTTGCAATACTCCCACATCTCCAGCTTGTCCACCACTTTCAGCATAAAAAGGTGTGGCATCAAGCATTACCCAACCACTCTGCTCTGGCTCTAAAGATTCAACACGCTCAAATGAGTCATTTAGCAGTGCCACTACTCTGCTCTCACTTGTTAAACTCTCATACCCTACAAAACTGTTTTTGCCAAACTCTTCCATAAGAGCTTTAAAGTCACCCTCAACCTTGGCATCACCACTTCCCTTCCAAGCCGCTTTAGCACGCTGACGCTGCTCTTGCATCAAACGCTCAAATTCGGCAATATCAACATCTATGCCTCTATCTTTAAGCATATCTTGCGTCAAATCAAGTGGAAAGCCGTAAGTGTCATAAAGTTTGAAAGCAACAGAACCGCTAAAGAGATTTTTAGTGTTTGCCAACTCTTTTTCAAAAAGCTCAATCCCTGCTGAGATTGTCGCAAAGAAACGCTCCTCTTCTAACTGCATCAACTGCTTGACCGTCTCTTTCTTCTCTGCTAGGTAGGTGTAGTGTCCACCCATAATCTCAACAAGCACATCAACCAGTTTGCACATAAACGGCTCTCGCAAACCAAGCATATATCCGTGCCGTACTGCACGGCGAAGAATACGGCGAAGCACATAACCGCGACCTTCATTAGAGAAGTTCACACCTTGAGCCAACAAAAATGTTGTAGATCGCAAGTGATCAGCAATTACACGGTAACTTGCACCACTCTCATACACATACGGTTTGCCAACCATCTTTTCAACAGCACGGATAATTGGCATAAAGAGTTCTGTGTCATAGTTGCTAAGTTTGCCCTCTTTAACTGCCACTACACGCTCAAGCCCCATACCTGTGTCGATTGAAGGCTTTGGAAGAGGTGTTAAATTGCCATCTTTATCACGCTCATACTGCATAAAGACAAGGTTCCAAATCTCTAAGAACCTGTCTCCATCACCTCCCATGTAATCTTCTGGACCATTAAAGTGCTCTTCACCTTGATCATAAAAGATTTCACTACACGGTCCACAAGGTCCTGTATCGCCCATTTGCCAGAAGTTATCTTTATCACCCATACGCAAAATGCGATCAGGTGCAACATACTTTGCCCAAATCTCTGCTGCCTCGTCATCACTCTCATGCACTGTAACCCAAAGCTTTTCTACAGGAAGTTCAAGCACTTCAGTCACAAACTCCCATGCATAGGCTATGGCATCCTCTTTAAAATAGTCACCAAAACTAAAGTTTCCAAGCATCTCAAAGAAGGTGTGATGACGTGCCGTATGACCGACATTTTCAAGGTCGTTATGCTTACCACCTGCACGAATACAAGTTTGACAACTTGCCGCTCTAGGAGGATTTGGCACAGGTACTTCACCTGTAAAAACAGTCTTAAAAGGCACCATACCTGCATTTGTGAAAAGTAGCGTCGCATCCTCAGGAACAAGCGGCGCACTCTCATAAATCTTATGCCCCTTTGAGGCGAAAAAATCCAAAAAAGCTTGTCTAATATCCATCTTTCTATTACCTTGAAAAAAAATTACTCTGATTTTATCGAAATTCTTTTGAAACATCCATTTGTCTAAATCTATATATTTAGTTTTATTTCTATTTTCACCTAAAAATCATATAATATTTTGATACAATTAGCCTTTAATAATTA
>CAZGCF010000107.1:0-4952 GCA_964524095.1 uncultured Campylobacterales bacterium
CGAGGGGAAATTAATGAAAAGTTCAGCAGAGTTGTTAAAAGAGCATAAACTAAAGGTAACACCTCAAAGATTGAAGATTATTAAAATGTTAGAAGAGTATGGTCACCTCAATGTTGACGAACTCTATAGTGAAATGTTAAATGAGTTTCCTAATGTCTCACTAGCAACTATTTATAAAAATATTAATCAGATGATAGATAGTGGAATAATTCAAGAGGTAAAGTTACCTCAAACAAAATCGGTTTATGAGATCATAAAAGAGCCACATTTGCATATGGTTTGCAATGTCTGCCTAAAGGTAGAGGATATTGTTGTAGGAACTGATAAAATAATTGATGAGGCTCAAAAGGTCAGTGGATATAAAATAGAAGATAGTTTTATAACTCTTAGAGGAGTCTGTCCAAATTGCCAAAATAGTTTGTAATCTTCTTATATACTATATATCCACCCCATCCCAAAACTCATCATAGCTAAGATTGGTTTGGGCATTTTCATCCATTAAATTTTTCTCCATTAGCTCTTTTTGAACCTGATCGAAGTAGGCATCTAGCGCCTCTTCGATAATCTCTTCAGGAGACTTTTTAAGAATTTCAGAAAATATGTGAAGGTTTTCAATTGTCTCTGCACGCAGACGCAGTGTTTGATTATTTTGCTCTTTCATACCTAAATTATACCGTATCAACTCTTTCTTTCTCTAAAATCTTATCAACACTACTCTCTTGCTTTTGATACCCAAGCGCTCCGGCAATCTCCTCCTCTTTTAGTTTAATACCATCTGGCACCTTTTCACTGTGTAGCTGTATAGCCGTCTGCTTGTAGTTTGGCTCATAAGACTTTGGATCAAAAAGTGACTGTGTAAGAGTGTTAACCAACTGCATATTAAAGTGAAAAGGCACAAAGACTGTTCCCTCTCTTACCGCTTCAGTTACACGAACTACTACATTATCAACTTTTCCTCTTGGCGAACTTAGACTAATGCGATCACCACTTTTAACCTGCAGTTTTTCAGCATCTTTACTATTTAGCTCGATCCAAGCTTCAGGGGCGAGCTCTTCAAGGATCTTAATGGTTCCTGTTTTGGTACGAGTATGGAACTGCTCAACAGTACGCCCGGTATTTAAAATCAGTGGAAATGAGGTACAGATATTCTCTTCTAAAGGGTGCCAATCAGCAAAGACAAACTTTGGTTTACCCTCTTCATTTCTTGTTTTCATACCTTCATAGTAAAGACGTGGCGTACCTTCAGGATGCTCTTCATTACAAGGCCACTGAATACCGCCAAGCTTTTCAATCTTTTCATAAGTCATACCGCTGTAATCGCACAAACGTCCCTTACTTACACACTTCCACTCTTCAAAAGCATCTTCTGGCTTGCTCCAGCCATTAAAAAGAAGTTCATACTTGCCTTCAAAATATTTACTAAACTCCACAACAATCTCAAAATCGCTTTTAGAATCTTTGTAGTTTGGAACTGACTTTTTTGCAAGGTTACAGCGTCGCTCAGAGTTTGTATAAGTACCTCTCTTTTCACTCCAAGTGGCTGCTCCAAAAAGTACATCGGCTAACTCTGCCGTATCGCTCATAAAGCTATCTTGCACAACCAAAATTTCCAGTTTTTCCAGTGCCTTGCGGAGTCTATTTTGATCAGGGTAGCTTACCAGCGGGTTTGTTGCAACAACCCACAATGCTTTGATCTCTCCTCTTTCAATCGCTTCAATTATTTGCGGATAGGCATACCCTCGTGATGTTGGTACCAACTCTTCAGGAACGCCGACAATATTGGCATACTCTCTTCTATCTTCTGCACTTGCAAAGTTTCGATACCCAGGAATCGAACTGGTAAATCCACTCTCACGTGTCCCCATCGCATTGCACTGTCCAGTGATACTCATTGGTGAACCGCCAGGTTTACCCAAATTTCCCGTCATAAGTGCCAAGTTGACAATCGCACTTACCGTATCGGTTCCCATTGCCGACTGGTTCACCCCCATCGTCCAAGCACTCATTGCCGCTTCAGCACCGGCGTAAAGTCTGGCTACTTCATAAAGGGTCTTCACATCAATCCCTGTAATATGGGCAACCTCTTGTGGTGGGTATTTTTGAATCTGTTTAATAAACTCCTTATACCCTACCGTACGCTCTTTGATGAACTTCTCATCCATCCACCCCTGTTCCCAGATGATGTAGCACAACCCATTAATGAGAGCCAAATCGGTACGAGGCTTGATTGGCAAGTAGATATCTGCCATATTGGCTGTTTTGCTGTGGCGTGGATCGACAACGATAATCGTCGGCTTTTTACCACGTACCTGTTTGTTTCGTGCAATATGGAGTTTCAAAATCGGATGGTTGTCGGCAATGTTGGCACCGATGAGCATAATCACTTCTGCATGACTAAAATCTTCATAACAACCTGGAGGTCCATCACTTCCAAAACTCTGCTTATACCCCATCACGGCACTTGCCATACAAAGCGTCGTATTGCCATCATAGTTATTGGTTTCAAGCCCAAGCTGAACAAACTTTCCAAGGGTATAAAACTCTTCAGTCAAAAGTTGCCCTGTTGAGATGACAGCAACCGACCGTTTGCCATATTTGGCTTGTACCTTTTTAAATTTATCACTAACTTTTTTAAAAGCTTCATCCCAAGAGACTTGCTCAAACTTTCCTTCTTTTTTGATCATTGCCCCTGGAAGCCTTGAAGGTGCACGCACCATCTCATGCTCACTTAGTCCCTTTGGACAGAGTGTACCACGATTAACAGGGTGGTCAGGGTCGCCTTTTACATAAACAGGATCACCATTTTTGACCCCAATGTAAAGCCCACACCCTACACCGCAGTAACCACAGGTTGAACGCACCCATCTATCCGGAGCTTTCTCTTTGGCTACTTTTCCAAAAAAAGGATCATCAACAAGCGCATACTTCTCTTCTTTAATGTCAAACCCAAAAAACTCTTTTACTTTTTTTAACATATATATCCTTATTATGGTATAATCACGTTGTACGTACAAAAAGTGGGCATATACACTTCCAAAGCGGTTGGCTACCGCATATAAAAGGCAAGGTTTAATACCTTGCCTTTTTTTTAGCAGGTTGGGGTGGGTGGGAGATAAAAAGAGAGGTTGTATATGCCCAATAAATTAGTCATAGCACTCCTAATTGTAATGATATTTGCAATATCATTATATTAGGAGTCCATAGCGGGACTAGCCATCCCGCTTGCTATGACTAACCCCTCTGATTCCCTGCAAAAAAGTTCCCTGCCAATCCAAGCGGTACAACTGTCACATAAAAGAGATAGCGTCCAATCAACTCACTAGCCATTGCACCAATAAGTGCCAATATAAGTATAAATGCCGCTACACCACCCATATTTGCAGCTGCAAAAACAATAGATACCATTGGCAAACCAATTGCAAAGAGAGCTAAACTCATCAAACGTGCCTTTTTAAGATGCCCAAAATGTTCTTCTAACAATCTCTTTGTTCGACTTAACTGATAGTAAAGAGGATGCTCTTTGTCCAAATATTTATAAAAAACTGTCTCTTCATAAATTAGATGCATCTGATAAAGTCCAAACATAAGCATAGGTGCCATCAATGCCAATACACTTCGTGCCTCACCTGTCATTGCTAAAATCACTGCTACAAGCAAGAACCCAAGATAACCTGATCCAAAAAAACGCAAAGTTGTTGACTTTCGATCCCAAGCTGGACGAGCTTTAATGCGATAGATCATAGACTGAGCATAGATACCATAAACTCCAAGAGCTACAATTGGAACCTCAACAAGCAGTTTAAGCCACTCTGGAACCCCTATAGCATAGAGTCCTGCTAAAACTGTAACACCACCGACATACGCTCCAAGTGCCGCTGCCTCTCTACTAAGCCAAGAGGTTTTTAGATTTTTCATAGCTGTTATTGCCAACCCCGGACGACCAAGATGGAGAGCTGAAAGAGGAAGTCCAATTGCCGCAGGAAGTAATACAGCAATCACCATCCAAAGATTTGGAGCTGGAAGATCAAGCCCAAAAAGATGCAATAGTTCTCCTAAAAAGAGTGCAACAAATCCACCCACAGACATTTGTGTTAATACTGTCATAAAAACCAATGGAAGCTCAGAGTGAGCAGGTTTTAAAATATGCTCATCGGCTGGTCGTACTCTACTTTCTGGTATATCAGGTAGAGTATAGCGTGTTGTAGGTTTTGTAATAGAAATATCAGGTAGATGCGGAGCAACCCCCTCTTTTGCCATATCATTTTTAATCCACTCTTCTGTATCAACCACTTCTATGGAAATTGCACCTGCTGGACACGCCTGAACACATGCTGGTGTTTGTCCCGCTTCAAGCTTATCGACACACATATGACACTTTGTCACAATCCCACGCTCTTTATGAAATACAGGAACTTCATACGGACAGTTCCATGTACAGTATTGACACCCAATGCAGGTCTCATCTTCATGAAAAACAATACCGTTATCTAATTTAATGTAACTGTTTGTAGGACATCCACGCAGGCATTCAGGATCAACACAGTGGTTACAACTCATTGAGTTAAAAAGTTGTAGCACATCAGGAAACTCTCCCGTCTCCATCTCTCCGACACGCCGCCACTTTACATCAGCTGGGTTATTGTTCTGCTCATTACATGCCACTTCACAGCAGTGACATCCAACACAAGCTGTCATATCAAAATGGAAACGGTACTGCTGACCCGGTTTTAATTCTGGAATATCAATACTATAGTTTCCACATTGCATTCCTGTTTCTGCTTTATGATTTAAAAAGCTCTCTATTGCGCTTTTTACTTCACCCATATCTTTTACCTCTTCTTTATAGTTACCTCAATTATAGCACTATAATTCAACACTTCTATGTATAAATTTTAATCAATAGATTGGATGGAATTATTAATTTTTCTAGTTTGAAACAAGTTGAAATTAAT
>CAZGCF010000108.1:0-4920 GCA_964524095.1 uncultured Campylobacterales bacterium
TAGACTTATAAAGTAACTTTTGGGTAAAATAATGGCACTAATTTTTTTAAAAGGTTGAAAGTTTATGGAAGTGACTGCTAAGAAGATCGATAATGTTAATGTTGTTGTATCTGCAACTATCGCAAAAAGCGATATAGAAAACAGAGTAGATAAGATTGCCAAACAAGCGGCAAAACAGATGAAGATTGATGGTTTTCGACCTGGTAAAGCACCTGTTTCTGTCGTAAAAAAAAGACTTGGTGATCGTTTGGTTCAGGATGCTGAGTCTGAAGCTCTTCGTGAAGTATTCAGTACAGCATCAAAAGAGTTGGAGCTTGATAGCGAGAAGATTATTGGAGAACCAGCTGTTACAAAGTTTGATCGTGGTGAAACAGCTATTGATGTAGAGTTGAAATTTAGTCTTAAGCCAGAGATAGAGATTGGGGATATTAGCGATATAGTTCCTGAAGTTAAAACACCTCGCGTTACAAAAAAAGAGGTAGAAGAGCGGATAAAAGAGTTGGCTGAATCGCAAGCACCATATGAGTCTATTGAAGAAGATCGTGGATTGGAAAATGGTGATTTGGCTGTTTTTGATTTTGAAGGATTCCTTGATGGCGAACCATTTGAAGGTGGTAAAGCTGAAAATTTTGAATTGCGTGTAGGTAGTGGACAGTTCATTCCTGGTTTTGAAGAGCAGATGGTTGGAATGAAAAAGGGTGAAGAGAAGAGTATAAAAGTTACATTCCCAGAAGATTACCGCAATAAAGATCTTGCTGGCAAAGAGGTAGAATTTAAGATCAAACTACACGATATTAAAGTAAAAAAAGATGTTACAATAGATGATGAAATTGCTAAGAAACTTCTTGGAGATGAGAATAGTACTCTTGAAAAGCTAGAAAAAGAGGTAAAAGAGCAGATCAGAAGTGAAAAGATGACTAAACTCTATAATGATGAACTAAAGCCTAAACTTGTAGAATCATTGGTTGAAAAGTTTGAGTTTGATCTGCCAGAGAGTATTGTTGAGCAAGAGGTAGAGTTGGCTCTTAGAAATAGAGTGCAACAGATGAAAGAGGAGGAGCTTACAGAGCTTCGTGAGAATGAAGAGAAAGTAAAAGAGTTGAGAGAAGAGCTTAAAACTGATGCCGCGAAGAGTGTTAAAGCAACATTTATAATTGATGCTTTGGCTAAAAAAGAGGGGGTTGAGGTAACCGATCAAGAGATGATGCAGACAATTTACTATGAAGCGATGAGCATGGGTCAAGATCCTCAACAAACATTTGAGTATTATAAAAACCAGAATCTTCTACCAGCAATTAAAATGGCAATGATAGAGGATAGATTGTTGACAAAATTGCTAAATGATAAAAATGATAAAAGTGTAAACAAAGAAGAGAATACAGAAAAAGAAGAGTCATGAGTTACGTACCATTTGTCATTGAAAAGAGCGGACGAGGTGAACGATCTTACGATATCTACTCCAGACTTTTAAAAGATCGTATCATTATGCTTAGTGGAGAGATCAATGATGCAGTAGCATCATCAATAGTAGCACAGCTTCTATTTTTAGAAGCTGAGGATCCTGATAAAGATATATATCTTTACATTAATTCTCCAGGTGGTATAATTACAAGTGGATTTAGTATCTATGATACAATGAACTATATTAAGCCTGATATTGTTACAATATGTATAGGACAAGCGGCATCGATGGGTGCATTTCTTTTAGCTTGTGGTACATCAGGAAAGCGGTATGCACTTCCTAGTTCACGTATCATGATACATCAACCGCTTGGGGGCGCTCAGGGACAGGCAACAGATATTGAGATTCAAGCTAAAGAGATTCTGCGCTTGAAAAAATATCTGAATAAAATATTGGCTGAGCGAACCGGTAAAACAGTACGTACAATAGAAAAAGATACAGAGAGGGACTTTTTTATGAGTGCCGAAGAGGCTAAAGAGTACGGTCTAATTGATGAAGTACTAACACGAAGTTTTAAATAAAGAGTAAGCTATGAGTGTAAAAAAAATCCGTCAACCAAAAATGCAAAGTCCAAAAGCACAAGGATTAGAGGAGCCAACAAGTGAATTAGAGCTATATGCTCAAGAGGTAATGGATGAGATGGTGAAGCAAAATGTGCCACCTACTCCTTCAAACTTTGATTCATATTTTGACAAAATGCTTGAAAGTAAATCGCCTGAATTCAGGAAGCGGATTTTAAAGGTTCTAGAGTTAGAAGATACAGGAGAGCATGAACAGCAGACATTGATGGAGCAACATCTAAAAGATGCCTTCATAAATGTGAAGAAGTTTATGCAGTTAATAAATCTTATTTACAAGAATCTTCGTCATCTAGTAGCACTTATAGAAAAGCGACGGTATGAGTTAAAAGCTGTTGCAGATAAATCTGGAATGTTGGCTCTTCTTGATACTCTTGAAAAAGATATGCAGTCAATGAATGAAATTATTAAGAAAGAGTCAAAAACAATAAAATCTACTTATGAAGCTACTAGTGAATTGGTTTATGAGGTTCAAGAGTTAGCTATATATGACAGTAGATTTGGTGTTTACAAGAAGAAGTATTTTATACGAAAAGCTGAGCAAGAAACTAAGTTGATAAAAGAGTTCCATCATGAAAGTAGTATTATGATGGTAAGGGTTAGCGAAAAGCTTCTTAAGAAAATTGATAGTGAAAAAGTTAGAAATATGATTTTACGTACAGTTGCAAGGTTACTATTAAAAACTTCTCGTCGTAGTGACCTAGTTGCTGTGTATGATGATGAAGTTTTTGCGATTTTGATGCGCCATACTTCAGTTCAAAATGCAAAAAGAGCGGCAGAGAGATTGAAAGATCTTGTAGGTAATACTAACTTCTTTGTTGGGGATAGTGAAATAAATCTTGATGTTAATATTGGTATTGCCGGAATTAGCTTAGATAGATCTCTTGAAGTTACTTTAGTTTGTGCATTAGATGCAATTGCATTAGGTGAAAAGAATAATATGCCGTATGGTATTTGTCCTCAAGATGAGGAGGCTTAATGATACGTAAAATCGTTGTCTATCCAGATAAACGATTGAAAGAGAGAAGCAAAGAGGTTGTCAACTTTGATAAGGAGTTACACCAACTTCTTGACGATATGAATGAGACAATGATAGCAGGCAATGGAATTGGCTTAGCCGCTATTCAAATAGGTGTGCCATTAAGAGTTTTATTGATTAATCTGCCTGATGAAGAGGGTAAGCAGTATCCTGAAAACCTTTTAGAAGTGATCAATCCAGTTATTTTGGAAAAAAGAGGCTCTACTACATATACAGAGGGGTGTTTAAGTGTACCAGACTATTATGATGATGTTGAGAGAGCTGAATGGGTACGAGTTGAGTTTTATGATAGAGATGGCACAAGGCAAGAGATAGAGGCTGATGGATTGCTTGCTATCGCTTTTCAACATGAGATGGACCATTTAGATGGTCACCTTTTTATAGAAAAACTATCTTTTTTAAAGAGAAAAAAGTTTGAAAAAGAGTGGAAAAGAAAGCAAAAAGAGTTAAGAGAGAAAAAGAAGAAATAGTGTGAAGAAGCTATTTTCTGCTACATTAGATGGTATCGATGCAAAAAAGGTAGAGGTTGAAGCTACTTTTACAAAAGGTTTACCTGCTTTTGGAATAGTTGGACTAGCTAGTTCATCTATTCAAGAGGCAAAAGAGCGTGTTAAATCTGCTTTACTGACAAATGGATTCTCTTTTCCTCCACTTAGGATAACGGTAAATTTATCTCCTTCAGATTTAGCTAAAGAGGGAAGTCATGTTGACTTGGCTATAGCATTGGCAATAGCACTACAAAATGATGATGTTGACTTAGATGATGTTTTTATTTTTGGTGAACTTGGTTTAGATGGTAAGCTTAAAGATACTAGATCCATTTTCCCTATTCTTCTTTCATTAAAAAATCAAAAATTGGTATCAAAAGCTATAGTTCCGGCTGAATCGATAAAAAAGCTATCAATGATACCTGGAGTTACCTATTATGGTGTTGAAAACTTATCGGAAGCAGTTGCGATTTGTCGAAGAGAGCAAGAGCCTAAAGAGGTTGAGGCTACACAGATAGATGGGGAAACAGTAGAGGTAAATGGCTCAAAATACTTTTTTATAAGAGACTATCCAGAAGATTTTAAAGATGTAAAGGGTCAAGAGATTGCTAAAAGAGCAGTCTTAATTGCTGTTTCAGGGATGCATAATATCTTAATGGAGGGTAGTCCAGGTTGTGGTAAGAGTATGATTGCTAAAAGAATGCGTCATATTTTACCGCCAATGTCTTTAGATGAGATTTTGCAAACAAATCAATATGCACTTTTAGGAAATGAAGAGCCTCTCTTTATACCAAAGAGGGCATATAGGTCGCCACACCACTCTGCTAGTAAACCAAGTATTTTTGGTGGAGGATCAAATAGAGCAAAAATAGGTGAAGTTGCTTTAGCAAACCATGGGATTCTATTTTTTGATGAATTTCCACACTTTTCAAAAACTGTATTAGAGGCACTAAGAGAGCCTTTGCAAGATCATAGAGTGCTTATTTCTCGCGTTAATAGCAAAATTGCTTACGACACTAAGTTTATGTTTGTAGCCGCACAAAATCCTTGTCCTTGTGGAAATCTTTTAAGTACAACACATACATGCAGATGTAGTGATTTGGAGATTAGGCGATATAAACAGCGTCTATCAGATCCTCTGTTAGATAGGATTGATATATATGTTCAGATGCAAGAAAGTTTTCCAGATGATAAACCATCAATAGACTCCTATTCAATGCATGAACAGGTAATAAAAGCTTTTATTTTGCAGATGAAAAGAGGTCAAAAAAATCTTAATGGAAAATTTGATGAGAAAGAGATAGAGAAGTATTGCATCTTAAATGATGAAGCTGAGCTAATTTTATATTAAGC
>CAZGCF010000109.1:0-4909 GCA_964524095.1 uncultured Campylobacterales bacterium
TAATATATTTGTAAACTTCTCCTCAGAGATTCGGTTTGTATCTAATAAAACATATATAGTTCCTCTATTTACTTCAAGATCAAACCGTTTAGATGCGAATGGATCAAAATTTTCACCGGTTGTACCAATAATTCGGCTCAAACTGTTTCTCATCTGAATAGACTCTTTTGGAGTAGTTATAGATATATCTTCACAAGCCTCTTTTGATCTTTTATCTATAACATTACCCAATTCATTGAGCTTTTCAATAGAGAGAGCACGCTTTCGCTTAAATGTCTTTCTCTCTTGTGGATCAAACTCTATGCCCAAATGAGCATTTGGAACAGGTGGGAAAAGTATGCGATCACCTACTAAAAAGTCACTAAATATGACAAATGGTTCTCCATTTGTATAACCTTCAAGCAGTTTTGTTAGCTCTGATAAACCATCCATTTCAGCCAACATCCAGCAGAAGTACCCAAATAGGGTATCTCCTTTAGGTTTAGTGGCAAAGGCACTTTGGATTGTTATCTCTATTTTAAAGCCTTGCATTAGCAAATCCTAAAATGGTTGAATGGCTTCGAAACTCTCCTGAATCGATTCGCCATTTTGTGTGAGGTTTTGAAATTTGATGCGTCCATAGCCTCTTGATCCACTACCACCTAATGCATCCATCTCCAAAAGTCTCAACCCTTTTTTAAGCATATCAAGTAGTTCATCTCCATCACCTTCAAACTGTTTTAGAGTTATTTCAAAGTTAAAAACAACACCGCTTGGTACCCTTTCTGTCTGTCTTGGGTTAGAGGCGCGTGAGGTTATGCGATCTATGCTATTTTCAAACTTAACTTCTGTAAGCTCTTGTAAACTTTTTGCTTCAAAGTCGCTTCTAAGTAAGCAGTCTGAAAATCTAACACGAGTTACACCAATCTCTTTTGCAATCTCATTACTCTTAATTGTTTTTCCATTTCCAAATAGTTTAGCTATGAGAAAAGCTTTTTTCTTAACCTCTTCATTAGCATCATACTCAGCTTCAACGTTGGTTGGTTCTCCATTATTATATCCTACTACACCAGCACGCCACTCCAACAGTGAACGAATTTTCCCTTTAAGGCTTGAACCTGGAATATATGGTTTGCCTGTTACTGGGTGTTTTATCACTTCATTATCAATTCCGCCAATTTTCATAGAAGCATCTCCACCACCAATGTGCAGACCGCTTAAAAGTTTAATCTCTCCAGAAATTGTGATGATATTTTCAAGTTTCATGATCTTCTTCCTTTATCTGTAGCTTTATAAAAGCCCATTACGGCTTCGAAAAATGTTTTAAATGTTTTCATATCTTTTGGAGTTTTAACCTGTTTCAATGATTCAGATATAAACTGAACAAACTCTTTGCTTACCTTTTTTCTACCTTGAGCGTAAGCCGCTTTTGCATTAAGCATTTTTATGAGTGGCAATAGTTCATTGAAAGATGATGGATTCTCTTCAATTTTATCATTAAGAGATACAACTTCATCATAAAAATGGCGCAATTGTGTATATGTATTCATCTCTCTAGATGATTCAGCAAATATTTTTGAAATCTCTTGAGCATTGGTGTCGTATGCTTCAGGTTTTACATTACCATTGCTGTCGTAAAACTTTAGTAGCTCTGGATCTATTTGAACCTCTCTATGTTGGTTGTGCCTGTTGTGGTTACGGTTGTGTGATCTGTTATACACGTTCTCTCTCCTTATATAGTGATGTAAATACGGCAACTTCAAAAGATTTGCCATAAATTTTAATGTTTTTAACAATATTGTCTAAAAATTCAACTGCCTTTTCTCTCTTTTTTACATTTTTTTCTACAATGTTTCTGGTGCCACTGTAGCGTAGTTGCGACTTCCATAATGTGTTGGAGATATCTTTTTTTATATTCTCTTGCATACGTGCAAAGTGTGGAAGCATATATATAAATCTTGTAGATATATTTAGGCTATTTTTGTAGCGATCTATTATCTCACTTAACTCCATTAAATCTATAAAATCAACAAATTTAATGCTGTTATCAAATATTCTAACTCCATCTTTACCATCTCTTTTCATCTGCTCAAGGGCATGCTCACTCTCTCTTGCCATAAATGTAACAGGTGTTTTGTCATGAACCATCAAAATACCAGCACTAAAGCTCATATCGTTTATATCTGTAAGGAAGTATTTATCAAATCTACTTTTAAGTGTTACTGCAAACTTTTGTATCTCATTCCAAGAGCCAATGACAAAAAGATCATCTCCACCAGCAAAAACGGTATAGATATTTTTAAATGATTGTTGCATAAGGTGGGCTAACTTTATGGTAAAGAAGTGGTTTATTAATCGTGCAGTCATATTGTACCTTGCAAAGCTCATTTCACCACTCTTTGGTAAGCGCTCAATGAAGAGTGTTCCAAGGTTGTCAACATCTGCTTTTAAGACACTTAGCGCTTTTTGTCCTTGACTTAACTCTGCAATATCAGAAAACTCTTTTGGCAACTCTCTCTCTTCATCAAATGGAATGTATGCTTTGAGTGTTCTAAATGCTTCACCTTTAAAGCGGTATCCATCTTGGTCTGGTAGTGAGATGTCCCATTTTGCGATCAGCTCTTTTTGTGGATCGTAGTTAAAGCCTATCTCATAACCAAATAGATCAAATTGATCATTGTGACGATAAACATAGATAAACTTAGTTTTAGGAGATGCCAACTTTTGCCCAAAATATGTAAAGAAGTTGCACATTTCACACTGCCCATCTTCTGAAATAGGGTGTATGGCACAAGCTCTGCAAGGTTCACTATCTTTCATCGATTTTAGATAGTCTGTAAAGACTACCTGTTTACGAGTTAGAAGATTGAACTTTTGACTCTTTTTTAGCTCCATCTCTTCAGCCATCTCTTTTAGCACTGATGATAGATTTTTAGATGAGAAGTCATTGCAAGATGCAGTAATGTCAGCTAAAATGATGCCTGCTTCTCCATAACTCTTTTTTAAGAACCACTCATTAAACTCATCTTCTATCTCTAAAATCTTTTCTCTATTCTCTTTAGTATTTCCAGCTATGATCAAAAATTTTCCTGCCATATTTTGTACAATGCTTGCACGACTTAATCCAAGTTTTTCCACAACTCGTAGTGCTGCAAGCTCCATCATCAATGAGATAGATGCTGATTTACCTCTTAACTGTTTAGCCACCTTTTTGCTATTCTCTTCTGATCCTGAAAAGATGAATCGCTGAATTCCAAAGAAGTCCCCTTGAATTAGTAAAAACTTCTTTTCATCCCAAGCCTCTTTTGTATTTAAAGGTTTATCATCACTCTCATGGTATTGAGCCAATGCTACTGCAAATGCTGATGTAGATTTTGAGTGATCATAGAGAGATACTGAAGGCATTGTTCCCATTGCTGTTGCAGAAGGTATGGCTGATGTGTAGTAGAGCAGAGTAGAGTCAACAATATCTAAAATAAGTGACATATCTTCACTCTCTTTTATTTTACTCAAACTCTCTTCAAACTCATTGAAAACTATTTGATACTCTTTTTTTGCATCTTCTTTGTTTTTTGGCATAACTTGATCTGCTCTTTGTGGTTCAAATAGCTCATCAAATGGACGAAGAGGGTAGCGGTAGTCAAACTTACCCTTTTCACTCTTACCTATAATCTCAAAAATACTCAATAGTCTTGACTCTATATAGTTTGGTGACTCAACTTTTGAGTTATATATAGTTTCAAAAGATTCTCTCTCAAAACCACTCGATACACGATCTGCAACTGCAACGATCCACTGAAGTTTTGTTTGTGGATTGTGGTGCATTGATGCGGCATTTATAAATGAGTCATCTTCATGAAAAATTTCTGCTCTTAAAAATGGTTTTATCCACCCCTGCTTTTGAAAACGATCGATCGCTTTTGCTGTAAAGAGAGCGTGGTGGTGTGTCAAATGACCTTCTGCATTTCTTTTACAGTAAAGGTGCATATTACCATCATCACTTTCTGCACCTGTACGTTGGTAAAACTTACCAATATCGTGTAAAAGAGCCGCCATTGCTATAGCATCGATATTATTCATCTATTCTTCTCCTAATGGTGTTATTTCATAATCTCCAAGCCCAAATACAGTCTGCTTCCCAGCACCGATTACTTCTCCGAGTTTTAAATAGTAGAATGATTTTGCATCAACTCCTTTTATGGTTATATCTCCTATGATTCCACCTAGCTTCATTTTACTTCTTTGCCTGTTTGAGTATCTGTAAAGATCAAGATAGCGAAGATTGCTTTTTACTATTTCACCTTCAACTTTGAACCCTAACTTTTTATAAGAGAGCTCTTTTAACTCTCTATATCGGTTGTGAATATTTATTATGAGATGCGGAAGAGATATATTATTTTTTGCAAACTGGTTATTCTGTTTGATCCTTAAAGGCATTTTAAACTCTATTTTAATGTTGCTATGGATCTCATCTAACTCAAACTCATTTGGGGTTATGCCATTTATGGGTAAAAAATCTTCTCCTCTATATATGGGTTTTTCATTTACACTTATTTCAGATATTTTGACAGGCTCTTTTTCTCTTCCAAGACCTATCTCTTCTAATGCCTTTTTTATGGCAGATAAAACATAAGGAAGCTCATCTGTACTATCTTCAAAAAGATAGATTGAGAACTTTAAATTTTCCATTCCAAGTTTAGAGGTGATTCTATATTTGTGAAAGCTATTTTTTTGCTCATAAAAACTGTAGTATAGACAACTATCTTTAGCAAAACAACCATCACAGCTATATGATGGGTTTATGCACACAACACGTTTTAATGCAACTCCAAATGCACCACGTAGCATTGAGCCACAAAAAAAGGGTGGCTTATAGTTTTTTGTAGTTGTTACATCTATTTTATACCATTTCATATTCATTTATTCTCAC
>CAZGCF010000110.1:0-4895 GCA_964524095.1 uncultured Campylobacterales bacterium
ACTACTACTATTGAGTAATTAGTCAATATTCAATATTATACACTATACGCAAGCTTATTAAAAATCTATCTAAGTAGCATAAAAGTAAGTAGTCTTAAAAGTATTCTAAATGGAAGTAAGAGGGGAGCTGAGTGTCTATATAGACACTCTATTCCTATGTTAAACAACTATCTTTTTCACACTATCTTCAAGTTCAGTAATAGCACTTCTAAGCTCACTAATTGTTTTACTTACATCTTCAACCTTATGAGTATTGACATCAGACTCACTAGCTAGCATATTCATCATACTCTCTAATTTATCTAACTTTTCAATATTGCTTTTTGATTTTTTAGATATATCTTCAAAGAGTGCAGTACTCTCGCTCATAAAGTTAGTAACCTCTTCAATCATATTTTTAGCTTTGGTTGATATTTCAGTAAGCTTTTCAGACTCTTTTGCTGTTTGAGATATCTCTTCATTTGAATCATTAATCTCCTGTATTACCAAACTTACACTAGCGTTGATCTCACTTAAACTCTTTTGAGTTCTTTCAGCTAGTTTTCTAACTTCATCGGCAACAACAGCAAATCCACGTCCATGCTCTCCTGCTCTAGCCGCCTCTATAGCAGCATTTAACGCAAGTAGGTTTGTCTGATCAGCAATATCATTAATAATCTCTAATATATCTTTAATATTGCTAATACTACTAGTCAGATTTGACATCTTATCTGCCACATCTATCTCTTTTTGCACGCTTTTGTCTATAACAATATTAAGAGAATCTATCTCTCTCTTTGTCTCTTCAAGCTTTAAGTTTGAATCTTTTATCTTACTAGAGATTTCAATTATCTCATTCATATTTACTTTAATATCGTTATCAACCGACTCATACGTCTTCTTTGCAAGCTCCAAACGATTATTCTCATTTATAAACGACTCTTTTAACTCTTCAGACATTTTGCTAACACTCTCTGTTGAGTAAAAACTCCTATCTACAACCATTCTAGTATTTTTCAATATGTTACTCATAAACTCTATTAAACTGTTTATACTCCTACTTATATCGCCTATCTCATCACTTGTATTAATATCCGATCTCTTTGTAAAATCTTTATTCTTTTCTATATATGAAATAATATCTCTAAGCTTTCTAATAGGAGCGGTAATAGAACTATTTGCAAATATAGATACTATAAAGATTAAAATAGCTGACATAACTACTGTTATAACTATATTCTCCAGTAGAACCATTTTTATTTGTTCTTCAATATTTTTTGAGATCTCGCTACTCTTCTTCTCAACATCATCTAAATATGCACCTGTTACTATTACCCACCCCAACTCTGGTAACATTTCAGCATAAGCAATTTTTGGAATAATTTTTCCAGATGATGGTTTTTTATAGTAATATTTAGCGAATCCTCCACCCTTTTTTGCAGATTCAATAAGCTTTGCTCTAAACCTATTTCCTTTAATATCAGGCTTATTTATATCTGTTTTTCTACCATTTAGATGTGGCTTTACTCCATGAAAAGCAAAATATGTATTTCCTCTTCCATCCTGTTTATAGGCAAAAAAGTATCCATTTGAATTTTTCCCATATCTTATGGTACTTAAAGTTGATATTATCTTCTTTTCAATCGTTTTCTTATCAAGGCCACTTTTTTTAGACTCATCATAAATGCGTTTTGCAACAGCAATTGCCAATTTCACATTACTTTTTATAAAATCTTTTGTATTGTCAACAACCTCTTGACCAGTCTTCTCTATCATCTTATTTTTAAAACTTGTCATATTTATATATTGACTTGCACCAATGCCTACCGACATCATCACAGCCGCAAATATTACAATGCTTAAAATCTTCTTTTTTAGCGTCATCTCTACAATCCTCTGTTTTAATATTACTCTTTTCTAACTAAATGGTGTTCATTTATAAAATATTAGAACACCATTTTTTAATTATAGATTAAAAATTATAATTTACAATAAAACGATACTCATTCCACTCAAGACCTTGGACAAAATCTCTTGGAAAGTTTCCTCTCAATCTTAGCTGTAAATTCTTAACATTAGAAGGGTAATATTTTATATCAAAACCGCTCTCTTTAGCTGTCCAAGCTGTATTAGTTTTATACCCATTATTCTCTCCCAAATCAAAATTACAGTAGTAAACAGATGCATTTGCATTTACACCCATCTTTTTAAAGTTGTATGCAACTACAGCTTTCCAGCTATTTGTATCGGAATAAAACTCATGGTGAGAGACCATACCATTAGTAAAACCTACTGTCGATCCCCACATATTTATCATACTTGAACCTTCAGGATTACTGCTATCTGATCCAGTCATTGAGTAGGCTAAATAACCACTTACACTTCCATATTTTGCACCAAACTTAACAGCCGCATAATTTGAATCTACTTTATCAAATATATCTTTATAATTAGAATTTTTTGAAGTTAATATTTTTTTAGCTGTTGCTAAACCACTCCCAACATCATTCTCTTTAACATATTGTGCAGAGGCTTTAAATTTAACTGCACCAACTGAAAATGAGTAATCCCCTTGAAAGTAGATAGCATTCAAAATATCATGCACATAGTAGTCCCAAACCTGCAGTTTCAGATTTTTAATACCAGCATACTTTACACCGGCAAAAGTTATACCATCAGTTTTAACACCAATTGCATATTCACCTATATTTGTAAACTTTCCCATATCTGCATTAATATAGCTATATCCTCCCGTTGCTCCACTGATACCCCCACTATATGTATTGGAAAATGTACCTGCTGCAAACTTTGTAATATGAGCCATTGTAAAGGTGGTTTTAGGCAAATCTTTACTGCTATATAAGTACCCTTCATACATATTAGGAAGCATACGCACATCATGTGCCCTAAGCATTGGAGTATTGATCTTTTGTCTTCCTACTCTTAATATACTCTTTTTCTCTGTATATTCTAAATATGCTTCTCCTATGATTGTATAACTACTTGGTCCTTCCCCAAATAGTGTTGGATCAAGGGTGTCTCCAGGTAAGTCATCTGCTCCTATACCAAAATTATTGGTTGTATAAAAGGCAACAGCACTGCTAAGTCCATTAAATGTGCCTGTCTCATATTTTAAATGTCCACCAACAGCAACTGCAGATCTATGATAGGTTTTGCTTCCATCATAATCTCTATCAATATAAAACATTCTTATCTGCCCACTTGCTGTACCATTTAGACTATTATAAACACTTCCATCTTCCCCATAAGAAGCTGTACATAACGAAGCCAAAGCTGTAATAGCAACTAACGAAAATCCTTTTCTAATCATACTTTACTCCTTTCAAGTTTTAATCTGCTCCAATTTTGATGTTAGTTTTTCAGTTAATGAGTTCAAATGATCTGCCGCACTTGCAATCTCTTCTACACTTCTTGCATTTCTAGCAGATATTGAGTTTATCTCATTAATTGAGTCAACCATATTATCAATATCTTCACCCTCATGCTCTATATCTTTTACCGTCTCATCACTCGCTTTTGCGGCATTTCTTACTATTTCAGCAGTAATCTCTATCTTCTTCTCTACATCAGATGAGATTTCTACCAACCTCTCTATATCTTTTGAGTTGTTTGTCATTTGATCACTTGCATCACTAATTGCCTGTACAACCACATTTATAGTTGCATTTATCTCAGTTAAACTCTTTTGAGTTCTCTCTGCCAACTTTCTAACCTCATCGGCAACAACAGCAAATCCTCGTCCATGCTCACCCGCTCTAGCCGCCTCTATCGCTGCATTTAATGCAAGCAGATTTGTCTGATCAGCAATATCTGATATAACCTCTAAAATACTCTTAATCTGCTCAGTATCTTTAGATAATGTATTCACATTTTCAGCAAGTTCAACTTCTGATCTAGCACTATCTTGAACAATATTTGTCAATCTAATTATCTCATCTTTAGCTTCAAGCAACATCTCATTTGCTCGCTTAACATCTTCATTGCTAGATTTTGTATTCTCTATAGTCTGTTTCATCTTCTCAATAACACTATTTGCTTTTTGGGTAGTATCATTAACAATCTCAACAGACTTCTCTACATTTTTGCCAACTTCTAGAGATGTAGTAGATAGCTCATGAGATATTGATGAGTTCTCTACCGAACTACTTTTTGATTCACTTATAATCTCTCTTAATGACTCAAGTAGTTCATTAAAACTCTCAGATATTCTTGATATTTCAAGTGGAGCATCTGTATCTACTTTTAAAGAGAGGTCTCTGTTTTTTGAAATTTCAAGCATCGATCTCTCTAATTTTTCTATAGGAGCAGAAATGCTGTGATTCATTATAAATGATACTATCATTAATAATATTACTGCTATTATTAAAGATATAACTACTATTTCTACTATCTCTTTATTTACTGCTTCCCTGCTCTGTCTTCTCATACTCTCTATTTGTGCATCAATATCATCTGTATATGCCCCTGTACCAATAATCCATCCCCAAGGTTTAAAAAGTTTTACATACGATATTTTAAGTGTAACTTTATCTGTTTTAGGCTTTGGCCAATGATACTCAACTATACCTTCCCCATTTTTAGATGCTACTTTCGCCATCTCTACAAACAGATAGACCCCGTTTGGATCTTTTACACCTGAAAGATCTTTACCATTTAATGAAGGTTTTATTGGATGCATTATCATCTTTGGAGATGTATCGTTTATCCAGAAATAGCCTGTTTTTCCATATCTTATTTCAGAAATAGCCTTCAATGCATCTTTTTGCATCTTTTCTGTCACATCATCAGCATACGCTCCAGTACCAATAACCCAATTAAAAGGTTTAAATAGTTTTACATATGAAACTTTCAATATAGGCTTTTTTGATCCTGGCTTTGGCCAATGATACTCAACT
>CAZGCF010000111.1:0-3835 GCA_964524095.1 uncultured Campylobacterales bacterium
AGACTCAATTGTATCAACACAAATACCTCTATCTCTATGATACAACACTATATGAGTAAAATTATCAGAAAACTGCTCTTCAAATCCAGACTGAACCTGCATATATGGATTTTCATTCTCATATTTTTGCAATATCTCCTCTAGCTCCTCTAAGCTAGATTGCAAAATTGGAAGCCAGCTTCTCAGAGTACTAGACAATTTACTTTTTAATTGCGTACTCTGTGAGCGTCTAAGTTTCATAGTGTAAAATGTTCTCCCAAATAGTGTTTAATAACATCAGGATTGCTTGCTATCTCTTTAGCTGTACCCTCTGCCATCAATTCACCACTTCTCATTACGTATGCTCTATGACATATACCTAGCGTCTCGCGCACATTATGATCTGTAATCAAAACCCCTATATCCAACTCCAATAACTGTTTAATTACATTTTGTATATCAATAACAGCTATTGGATCAACCCCTGCAAACGGCTCATCAAGAAGAAGAAATTTAGGCTTATGAACTAAAGCTCTTGCAATCTCAGCACGCCTTCTCTCTCCACCGCTTAAACGAATACCTTTTCTATTTCTAATAGGTTCAATATTGAACAACTCTAAAAGATTTTCTATCCTTTTTGAGGCGGCTTTCGTATCTAATTTAGCCGCTTCTGCGGCAATCCATAGATTCTCTTCAACAGTTAAATCTTTAAAGATACTAGACTCTTGAGGCAAATAACCTATGCCAAGTCTAGACCTTGTATGTAGCGGATCTTTTGTAACATCCATATCATCAATGAAAACTCTACCACCACTTACACCAATGAGTCCACAAATCATATAAAATGTTGTAGTCTTACCAGCACCATTTGGACCAAGAAGTCCAACAACCTCTTTTGTATTGAGCTCTATTGAAACAACTCTTACAATTACATTTTTTTTAATAGTTTTACTAAGATTTTGAGCTCTTAAACTATGCATCTGTTATAATCCTATAATTTCTTGCACCATTTGTTGTGGTAATCTCTATTATTGTAACTTCAAACCCAAGACTTTTTAAAATCTTATACAGCTCATCATCTCCCCACTCTATTAAGTGCCAACCACTATTTTCTAACTCATCTAATAACCCCAATTGCATAAACTTCTCATTTGTACACTGATATAGATCATAATGGTAAATTGAATCTCCATATATCTGCTGTATAGAAAAGGTTGGTGATGTCACTGCATCACTATTTCCTTTTACATCAGCCAAAGCTTTAACCAATGTAGTCTTTCCAGCCGCCAAATTTCCACGCAAAAATATTACACTATCTCTTGGTAAAATCTCTACTATATCTTTAGCTACTTTTGGCAACTGCTCTAATGTTGCTACTATCTCTTTTGTCATAGTGAATTACTTACTTTAATAATCTTCTCTAAAGCCTCTTTAGCACGCCCTGAATCTATTGTCTCTCTTGCAATTTGAAGACCATCTTGAAAATCGCGCGCCTTACCATCTACAATAAGTACAGCGGCGGCATTGATCAAAACAATATCGCGTTTAGCTCCCTCAATTTCACCTTCTAAAATCCCTTTTGTAATAACAGCATTTAAAGTGGCATCACCACCTTTAATATCATCAAGCGTGCCTCTTTTGATCCCAAACTCCATTGGATCAATAGTAAAACTGCTAAGTTTTCCATCTTTGAGTAAAACTGCTTCAGTTTCTTCAGATATTGATATTTCATCCAAGCCATCTTTGCTACTAACAACCATAGCACTTCTGGTTTCAAGTCTCATTAAAGCCTCTGCTACTCTCTTTACAAATGTTGTATCAAATACGCCGATCAACTGCTTACGTACATCTGCAGGGTTACTTAAAGGACCAAGAATATTAAAGATTGTTCGATGGTCAATAGATTTTCTAATTGGCATAATAAACTTCATAGCAGGATGGTGATGAATAGCAAAAATAAAAGTAAAACCTGTCTCTTCAACCATCTTTACTTGTTGTTCAGGTGAAAGATCCAATTTTATGCCAAGTGCCTCAAGCATATCTGCACTTCCTGATTTACTTGTAATAGACCTGTTACCATGCTTTGCAACATAACAACCGGCTCCTGCTAACAAAAGAGAGACTGTAGAAGATATATTGAAACTCCCGCTTTTATCTCCTCCAGTACCACAATTATCTATGAGTTTTTGGTGAAGATCATCACTTACAGGCAACTTTACAGAGTGAGTACGCATCACTTCAGCTGCAGCAGCTATCTCATCTGCACTTTCACCACGTTTTGCCATATCTATTAGCAGATTGCGAGCCTCTTTCTCATCCATATTTCCTGAAAATAGCTCTTCAAATTTTGATTTTGCTTCATCATATGTCACGATTGCAACTCCTCTATATACTCACCTTTTGCACTTTTTGGAATAGTTTTTGTAGTTGGTATTTTAAGTACTCTATACTGCTTAGCACCTTTTAAGTATCGAATCTCTATATTATCTCCAATCTTAACCTCTTTACTAGGCTTTGCTTGAATGCCATTTATATATACCACACCACTTTTTACCATATCTTGAGCTATAGTTCTGCGTTTAACAAGATTTACACTACTTAAATATTTATCTACTCTCAAAACTACTCCATTTGCATATAGTCTATTAATTTTATCTCCTAATTGGTTAAATTCGAATTAGAGGCTACTCTATCAAGTAGAAAATGAGAAAGAATCAGCAAAGTAGAAACAGATATTAACACTCTGTAGAGAGAAGATTTCTTTATATTTTAAAAGGTGTATATCATAAATTATAGATATACACCTTTTTTGTTTCACCTATTTACAAGTTATTGAGTTATCGACACAATTATATGGACACTTTTCTGTTGCACAACCATCTGTAGTAATATCTATAGTTCTAATAGGAACTACAGGTTCTGGCTTAGGTTTTTTGCAATTCTCAAAAATTCTGCAATCTTTAGAGTGAAAAATTACTCTTGAAGTTGCTATTACTTTACCATTTTTATTATCTACAATTCTAGAGTTAATTAAAACTCCTTCTGCTATTTTAGTGTATGTTCCAACCAATACATATTTATTTTGGATTGGTGAGTGAAGTTTTTTTACATTTCTAGATAGGAAAAATTCACCATTTGCATTAATAGTAAGAGATTTTTGACCTCTAAAATCCATTACATTAACACCTCTTTTATACAACTCATTAAATAGACTTTCTCCCAATACTCTACCAAAATGTGTAGTTTTATTTAATTGGTGAAGGTCAACAAATGAAGTAATTGCTACTGCTCCAACATCTTTAACTTTTAGTGTATCAACTAACTGTTGTGCTATCTTATCTACAGTATCTTTTATTGTAGTAGTTGTAGCAATATTTACACTATAGTTTGAGACTTTATTACTTACAACTTTTGGTGTACTTTTTTCTTTCTGCTGTTTTTGCTGATTGACAACAGCACTATTTTTTGGGGCACATCCTTGAGCCAACAATAACGCTAGAGCTAACAAAGACAATATTCTCAACTGTTTCATCCTTGATCCTTTAGAGAAATTTTTAACACAATTTAATTATACTAAGTTAGAATTAGACGAAAATAAAACTTCAGGTAATTTTTGTTTAATATAAATAAAGATAGAATAATTTTCAAAATTAGCAACATATATATTAACGAGGGGAAAAAAATGAAAAAGATAGGTACAGCTCTACTATTTTTGGTTATTCTATTCAATAATCTATCTGCAGAATCCATAAAACATAATGAAAATGGAAAAAATAGCTCAATGTATGTACGAGAAATAGCTTTAACAATAGCTGAACAATTTAATAAAGATAAGATAAGTGAGTATATTAAGAAT
>CAZGCF010000111.1:3845-4887 GCA_964524095.1 uncultured Campylobacterales bacterium
AAACTCTAGTAATCTTATCCATAGTAAATATCAATAACTTTAAGCAAGCATCCAACTTTGGTAGATATATAAGTGAAGATCTTATTCACGCTATGAAAATAAAAGGTTTTAATATCTTAGATTACAAGGCAACAAACTCAATTTATATGAATAGAAATGGAGAGTATATATTTTCTCGCGACTTAAGAAATTTAAAGAAAGAGAGAAATATCACATATGCACTATCTGGCACTTATACAATATATAAAGATAGTGTTACAATCAATTGTAGAATTATTGATATATCTAGTGGCATAGTTGTCTCAACAGCACAAATCACTGTTCCTAAAACAGTACTTAAAAGAATGGATTACTACTACTATAATTAACTCTATTTTAGAAGAGATTTATAGATAGTATCTCTTCTCAAAATCTTCATCTACCTCTATTAAACCTTTTTGTTTAAGCCTATTTATAACATCTTTATCACAAAAAACATCTCCAGGCCACTCTCTTGTATAGCCGTCTAGTTCATTCTTATTTGTTGCATCTATCATAATAAATGGCTCAATCCTAATATCACGACCTGCATCAATATTATTTGTAACTCGCCAGATAAGCATATATGGATTCTCTATATCATTGCACTCTTCATCAACAATAACAAGGATTTTAATATGCGAACTCAAGTTAGATATTTTGTCAAAAAGCTCTTTAACTACCCTATTCTTTTTATATGCTATTACACAAACAGGATTTTTAGTATGGACTCCATACTGTTTAAGAGCCTTAACGTCAGTATCAAAAGAGCGTATCTTTTCTAAAAGTGCCTCATCATTAAGTAAATCATCTACACTACTCTTAACTTCATCTCCAGTACAATCAACTCCAAGCTTCCCACCTACTAATGTTTCAGGACTAGAGTGATCCAAAGCATCTACAATACCTTCTGTAATAAGTAGATTTTTTGGATCTATTCTATTTAGAATTTAGTCAGTTATCTTCTCATATTCTGTTAGTTTTGGAGCTTCTTTACCTACTATTATAGCTTGCTTTACAAAAC
>CAZGCF010000112.1:0-4854 GCA_964524095.1 uncultured Campylobacterales bacterium
CAAGAAGAGCTGGAATTACAAAATATTTATATCACATAATGAAGGATTCTGTAAATGCAGAAAATAGAAGAGATTAATTATTTTATAAAATTTACTCTACATAAAATTCTTTTTTTGAAATAGTCTGTTATGAAAGTTGCATGTACACATTGTCAGTTAGAGTTCGACGAATCGGTGATGATCAAAGAGGAAGATGGTAGTGAGGTCTATTACTTTTGTTGTAAAGGGTGCCAAGGTATTTTTCATTTATTACGTTCGGAAGGGTTAGATACCTTTTATGAAAAGCTTGGTAAAAATCAGTTAGAGCCTCCCAAAGAGTTGCAAGATGATCTACATAAGTTCGATCTTGAAGGTTTTAGAAAAAAATATATTATTGAACGTACAGATGGTCTCTATGAGATATATCTGATTATTGAGGGGATACACTGTGCTGCGTGTGTCTGGCTAAATGAGAAGGTTTTGCATCAAACTCCCGGTGTCATAGAAGCTACCATAAACTACACTACAAATAAAGCTCATGTTGTTTGGGACCCTGAGCAGATCAAACTATCTCAAATCATAGAAAAGATAAGAGCCATAGGTTACAATGCTTACCCTTATGATCCTAAAATGCAAGAGGAGCGTGCAAACAAGGCACGTCGCGACTACTATAGCCGTCTTTTGGTAGCAATTTTTGCAACTATGAACATAATGTGGATCGCTGTGGCTCAATATACTGGAATGTTTACCGGTATGAGAAGTGATGTGAAAAACATCTTAAATATAGCTGAGTGGGTGCTTGCTACTCCTACTCTTTTTTACAGTGGCTGGGTCTTTTTTCGTGGTGCTTGGTATGGGCTAAAGAATCGGTTTGTAAATATGGATGTTTTGGTTGCTACGGGTGCATCTTTAGCCTATATTTACTCTCTTTGGGCGATGATTACCGGTAAAGGTGAGGTCTATTTTGATTCAGTTACGATGATTATTACCTTTGTTTTAGCTGGAAAGTATCTAGAAGTTCTAAGTAAGAAGAGAGCGGCAGATACAATGGATGCACTATCTAATGCTTTGCCAACAGAGGTTACAGTAATCGATAGCGATGTTAAGCTAATGGTACCAGTTGAAGAGGTAAATGTTGGAGATATTATAGAGGTAAAGGCTGGTGAAAAGGTGGCAATAGATGGAGTCGTTGTTTCAGGTGAAGGTAGTTTTGATGAGAGCTCTTTAACAGGAGAGAGTGAACCAATTTTTAAAGTTAAAGGTGATGAAATTATAAGCGGAAGTGTAGCCATAGATGGTGTTGTGCGTTATGAAGCTGTAAAGGATTACAGCTCTTCTATGTTGACTACTTTGGTCGGACTTCTTGAAGAGTCTTTAACTAAAAAGCCAAAGATTGAGAGATTGGCAAATGAGATCTCTGGTTACTTCTCTGTAACGATTCTCTCTATAGCATTTTTGACATTTTTAGGTTGGTTGTGGATGACAGGGGAGTTTGAGAGGGCGTTGGTTGTCTCAATTTCTGTTATTGTCATAGCTTGTCCTTGTGCATTGGGGCTTGCTACACCGGTTGCTACGCTCATAGGAATAAACCTTTCAGCAAAACGTGGAGTCCTTTTTAAAGAGGCAGCTTTCATAGAGACAATGGCAAAAGCTGATGTATTGGTTCTTGACAAAACAGGAACCATAACAGAGGGGAAACCTCACGTTGTAGATGTAAAGTTCTATAGTGAGTTTGATCTAAGTCTGCTTTACTCTTTGGTAAAAAGCTCTATTCACCCTGTTAGTCAGGGGATAGTTCGTTATCTTAAAGATCATTATGAGGATTTGAAAGAGTTACCTTTAGATGGTGTTAAGCAGGTTCAAGCTCGTGGGATTGAAGCAAGTTTTGAAGGTCATAAACTTCTTGGCGGAAATGCCAAAATGATGCAAATGTTTGGAATAGAGGTGGATGAAAAGAGTGAATATACTCTATTTATATTTGCAATTGATAAAGAGGTTGTAGCACGCTTTGAGCTTCGTGATCTTCCAAAAGAGGGGGCTAAAGAGGCTATTGCAGATATTAGAAAGCTTGGCATAGATGTAGTGATGCTTACGGGAGATAATGAGAGTGCGGCAAAACGTGTTGCTGATGAGGTGGGTATTACAGAGTTTAAAGCTGGGCTTTTCCCTGAAGATAAAGCAAAAGAGATAGATATACTACATGCAGAGGGGCGTGTAGTTGTTATGGCAGGTGATGGAATAAATGATGCATTGGCACTATCAAAAAGTGACATAGCCATTGCAATGGGGAGTGGTTCAGATGTGGCTTTAGAGGTTAGTGATGTTGTTTTGCTTGATGACAAGATCACATCTTTACGATCAGCATTTTTAATAAGTAGAAGGACATTTAAGTTCGTTAAGCAAAACTTAGCTCTTTCAGTTATTTATAACTCAATTACCATTCCATTGGCGGTAGCTGGGTATGTTATACCACTTGTAGCGGCACTCTCTATGAGTTTAAGTTCGCTTATGGTTGTTGGTAACTCTATGAGAATCAAGGTAGGTTTTGATAAAATCAATTCTAAAAAGGGTGGTTGATATGGTTGTGCATATTGTAATGTTTAGATTTAAAGATGAAAACAAAGCTGAAAATATTGAGAAGGTAAAGTCTATGCTTTTGGCTCTGCCTGAAAAGATTGAATCTTTGAAGTCTATGGAAGTAGGTGTTGACTTTCTTCACTCTGAACGCTCTATGGACCTTGTTTTAACCTCTACATTTGATGATAAAGATGGGCTTGAAGCTTATAGAGTTCATCCGGCTCATCAAGAGGTTGTCTCTTTTATTAAAGAGGTGACTGTAGAGAGTCGCGTGGTAGATTATGAAAAAGGTGCTTAATTGAGTTCAGATATTTTAGCGATGATGCTCGGTGTCTCAACACTGCTTGGGGCATTTGGGCTTTTTGCTCTTCTATGGGGACATAAAAGCGGTCAGTTTGAAGATAAACACAAGTTTCTTGATGCGGCTCTTTATGATGGAGAAGAGGAGCTTAAAGATGCCGTTATGATGGAGAAGAAGAGAGAAGAGTTGGAGCGTAAACGCAAAGATAAAGATGGTATAGAAAGATGAAAGCAAAAGAGGAACTTGGTAAAGCATTATTAAATCTTGCAAATATGTTGACTGTGCTATTTCTTTTTAATACCTATCTTCAAAAAGAGCAGATAAACTTTTGGATTGTTATGGTTCTAATATATGCTATAGTCAGTTTATATTGGATTGGGTTTTATCTTATCAAGGAGAATTCATGAATAGTATGGAAGTTTTTGCATTAACAGCTGGAATTCTTGCAACAGTTGCTTGGATTGCATACTTTTTTCTTCGAAAACCAAAACATCATTTGTAAAGAGTATAATATTTAAATGAAAAAAGCACTTTTTTTAGATCGTGACGGGGTCATAAATATTGATCATGGGTATGTTGGTAAAATCGAGGATTTCGAGTTTGTAGATGGGATTTTGGATTTTATTAAAAGTGCTCAAAAAAAGGGGTATCTGCCTATTGTAGTAACAAATCAGTCAGGTATTGGGCGTGGGTACTACAGTTTAGATGATTTTAAAAAGTTGACTAATTGGATGCTTGAGCAGATGCAACAAGTAGGAATTGAGATAGACCGCTCTCACGTTTTTTACTGTCCACACTCTCCAGAAGCTGGATGCAACTGCCGAAAACCAATGCCAGGAATGCTACTTGAAGCTAAAGAGCGTTTTAATATAGATATGAAAAACTCTTGGATGATAGGCGACAAACAAAGCGATATAGAAGCAGCTAAAAATGCCGGTGTAGGAAACACCTATTTAACTGAAAAAAATAGAAAACTTGAGTTGGAAATTATCACATGATAAATAATAGTGAGCAGTTATTTCAACATATAAAAAATGCAGTTAATATGGGTAACGTTGTTTGGCAAAAGCATTCATTACAGAGAATGATTGAACGAGGAATTTCGCGTAGTGAAGTAAAAAAAAGTATAATGTATGGAAAAATTATTGAAAGTTATTTTGATGATAAGCCTTTTCCAAGTTTTTTAATAGCTTATTTTGAACTTATAAAACCACTTCATGTAGTTGTTTCATACTCTGAGGAAGAAGAAAAATGTTATGTTATAACAGCATATATACCTGATAATAAGCATTTTGAAGATGACCTATGTACAAGGAGAATGAAATGAGTCAAAAAGATGGGCATTGTCCTATTTGTTATGGTTTTAAATCTTCTGGGACAACAACGTTTACAGTTGATTTAGGATTTGGTGTTGTTGTAGTAAGAGATGTTCCTGCAACAGTTTGTGAACAGTGTGGTGCAGAATGGATAGAAGATAATATTGCAGAAAAATTAGAAGATATTGTTCAAGATGCAAGAGAAAAACATACAATGATAGAAGTAGCAACATTTACTGATTTTAAAAAAGCAAGTTAGGAGAAAGTAAAATTGGATTTTAACGGTAAAACAATACTCATTACAGGTGGTGCAGGGTTTATAGGTTCAAATTTAGCATTTTACTTTCAGGAGAATTTTCCTGATGCTAAAGTAGTGGTTTTTGACATCTTTCGTACAGGCGAGACATTTTCCAATGGAAATCTAAAAAGCTTTGGACACTATAAAAACTTAAAAGGTTTTACTGGTGAGATCATTGCTGGGGATATTACCAAAAAAGAGGATCTTGAAAGACTTAGAGACTTTAAATTTGACTATATCTTCCACGAAGCAGCCATAAGCGATACAACAGTTTATGACCAAAAGATAATGATAGATACAAACCTAAATGCCTTTAAAGATCTTTTGAAGATGGCAAAAGAGATGGACTCTGCAATGGTCTATGCCAGTTCAGGTGCAACTTA
>CAZGCF010000113.1:0-4848 GCA_964524095.1 uncultured Campylobacterales bacterium
TGGTGCGATGGCAATCGCCCCCTACGAATCCACCACCTCACGCTCCAACCTCTCCAACGTCTCATAATTCTCTTTGGACTTTTTAACAGCCTCTTCAAATGCGAAGCCTAGCATGATGATTTTGTAGAGGTTTGGTTTGTTTTTTCTCCAGTTTCTTAGAGTTACAGGTGTAATGTCTAGGTAAATGGCTTTATCTCTTTGGGTCATTTTATTGCCTTTTTTACTTATAAAGCTAACTTATATGACCTAATTTCCCAACACATTAAATATTTTTCTTTTTATGACAAAAAAAGCAAATATTTAACTACACAAAGAGTAAAATAGTTAAATATTTTCTAAAAAATACAAAAAAAGGGAAAATCTAATGCTATCCAATACTACTCTACCTCTTATAGAACATATGGAAACCCTCTTTAAAACTTCTAAAAAATTTACAGACAAAGAGGGGAAACTTTTTATTCCAAAAATCCTTGAAGCGATAGAAAAAATAGATAGCGACCTAATCAAACTACTTTTAAGTGACAAAAAAGCCAAAGAGCAGTTTTTTATAAAGGTAGAGGATGTCTATGTACTGAACCAAAATGATCTCATAGAGTTTTTTACGATGAATGAGTATTTTGACCACTCATTTACCAGCTATACTAACAAGATAGGGCTTATCAAAAAAGATAGTTTTATCAAAAAGTTTGATGATGTGGTGTTGGCATTTCCTTATAAAGATTGTGTTTTAGAGGGTGGGCAGACCAAAGATGAGCAGAAGAAAAAAGAGATTTTTTACAATGCAATCATAAGCCGTGATGAGATAGATAGACTTTTTGAGCCAAAAGTCTTGACCAATGTTAAACGTTATGACAAAGAGGGTAAGCATAGCGTAGAAGAGATAAAAGAGGATGATAATCTTATCATCAAAGGTAATAACCTTTTGGCATTGCATAGTTTGAAAAAGAGGTATGCAGGGAGAGTGAAGTTGATTTATATTGATCCACCTTATAATACAGAGAATGATAGTTTTCAATATAACGATAGTTTTACACATTCTACTTGGCTTACTTTTATTAAAAATAGGCTTGAAGTGGCAAGAGAATTTTTATCTGATGATGGAATATTATTTATTCATCTTGATAATAATGAAGAAAGCTATTTGAAGGTTTTATGTGATGAGATTTTTGGTAGAGATAATTATCTAAATACTATTGCTGTAAGGTCTTCTACTGCAAGTGGAATGAAAACAGCTCATAGAGAAAGAACCATTATTAAGCAAAAAGATTTTATTTTAACTTATAAAAAAACAAAAAATATCTCATTGAATCCTCAATATATGAAAAAAGAAAAATGGGATACGCATTATTCTTATATGCTTGATAAAAAGAATATGAAGATATTAAAATTAAAAGATGTGCTATTAGAGAAAGGAATTTTATCAGATAAAGAAACATTAAATGATTTAGATATTCAAAATAAAGATTTTGTTCATTTTTATATAAAACATAAAGATGAAATTTTTCAAACAGCACCAGAGTTACCAGTTGAAATAAAAAAGCTCTCAAAAGAAAAGAAAGATGAAATAATTCCATATGGAGAAGAGAAAAATATTAATTATGCAATAAATGGACGAAGGCTTACATTTTTGTCAAAAACATTAAAGCCAATATATTATAATCAAAAAATTGAAGAGGATTTGGCTACATTGCTATGTGATTTTTGGGATGATATAGATTTTCAAAATACTCAAAATGAGGGAGGAGTACCTTTTCCTAATGGGAAAAAACCTGAACTATTACTTTATCGAATTATCAGTTTAACTACCAATGCAAATGACATAGTTATGGACTTTCACTTAGGAAGCGGAACAACTTGTGCAGTAGCTCACAAAATGGGCAGAAGATACATAGGTATTGAGCAGATGGACTATATAGAAGATATAGCAGTTGAAAGGATTAAAAAAGTGATAGATGGAGAGCAAGGAGGTATAAGTAAAGCTTTAAATTGGCAAGGTGGTGGAAGTTTTGTCTATGCCGAACTAAAAGAGATAGATAACTTTTTAAATACACCTATCGCTAAGTTAAATAAAAATATGCAGTATCTCCCTATTAGCGAGATAGAAGATGAGGAGTATAGCATATCATCAGAGGAGATAAAGCTAAATAAAAAGTTTTATGGACTAGATAATGAGTAGAGTGCTATACCAAGAGATACAACAGGCTTATGAGTATGTAGGAAAGCCCCAGATACCATCATCTATCAGTGACAACCTCAAACATAAGCTAAGAGGCTACCAAGTAGAGGCATTAGAGAATTTTGTATTTTATCAGAGCAAGAGCTTAAAACATAAAAATATACCCCACAAACATCTACTCTTTCACATGGCAACGGGAAGTGGAAAGACCAATATTATCGCAAGTACGATTTTGTACCTCTATGAACAAGGCTATAGAGATTTTATCTTTTTTGTCAATACAAACAATATCATTACAAAAACTAAAGAGAATTTGCTCAATGGATTGAGTAGTAAATATCTTTTTGCTGAGCAGATACGCATCGATAATAAAGAGGTTAGAGTCAATCTTATAGAAGATACTTTCGATAGCAGTAGGACTGATGATATCAATATCTTGTTTACAACAATCAACAAACTGCATATTGATTTAGAGACGACTGTCAAAGAAAACAGCATAACCTATGAGGATTTTAAAGAGAGAAAAATAGTGATGATAGCCGATGAAGCCCATCATCTCAATGCCAATACAAAAAGCCAAAAAGAGAGTGAACAAAACTGGGAGAGAACTACTCAAAATCTGCTTAATATGAATGAGAAAAATATCCTTTTGGAGTTTACAGCTACACAAGATTTGACAGATACAAAAATAGCCCAAAAGTATAGAGATAAAATCATCTATGACTATACGCTTAAAAAGTTTAGAGATGACGGCTACTCCAAAGAGATAAAGCTTATTAGTGATAACTTTGATGATAAAAAACGGATGCTTCAAGCTGTGATGATAAGTGAATACAGACGGCTTGTGGCTCAAAAAAAGTTAAATCTAAGCATAAAGCCTGTAGTGATGTTTAAGAGTGTCAAAAATACCGTGGATGCTGATGCCAAATTTGAAATGTTTGCAAAGCTTATAGAACAGTTAAGTATTGAAGAGATTGATGAGGTTTTTCAGACTTCTGGACTCGAAGCCATAGAAAAGTTGCAAAGTTATATTGAAGATAAAGAGATTTTTGTAAAACAGTTACAGTATGGATTTGCTAGGAAAAACTGTTTGGTCATTCACTCAAAGGTAAAAGATAAAGAGCAGAAACTTCAATACCTCAATAGCCTTGAAGATGAACATAACCCCATGAGGGCTATCTTTGCTGTTGATATACTCAATGAGGGATGGGATGTACTCAATCTTTTTGATATAGTCAAGCTTGATGAGGTTAAAAAGAGTGCAAGTTCTACAGTCAGTGAAGCCCAACTCATAGGACGAGGGGCGAGGTATTTCCCTTTTGTGTATGATAATGCCAACAGATATAAAAGAAAATTTGATGAAGAGATAGATGATCCATTAAAGATACTTGAAGAGATGTATTTTCACAGTATTAATCAAAGCGACTATATCAATGCCATTACCAAAGAGCTTAGAAGAATAGGGCTGCTTGATGAGAAAGAGGAGAATGCCCAAACCGTTACACTGAAAGTCAAAGAGAGTTTTTTAAACCATAGTCTTTATAAAGAGGGAGTCATCTATGTAAACAGAAGAGTTGAACAAAAAAGAGAAGAGATTAAGGGTATAGGTGACTATGTGGCTTCATATAAAAGCCAAAAAAGGTATATCGATAACCAAAGTCATGAACTTATGGTCTATGAAGATGAGGTTACGGAGGTGACTTTTTTTCATGTTCAGAAGTTTGTGGTAAAAGAGTTGGAGAGTGATTTGGTGAGATTAGCCATCAATCAAAAACCGTTTTTCTACTTTGCTAACTTGAAAAAGTATTTTATTCATCTAAGAAGCATAAGAGAGTTTATAGACAGTAGTAATTATTTGGCTGAGGTTACCTTTGCACTACATACCACTAAACCCTTTGAGCTAACCAATGGAGTGGTTTTGGACTATTTGTTAGAGTTGCTCGATATAATAGAAAAAGAGATTGTCAAAAATGCTAAAAACTATGTAGGAAGTTGTGCATTTTACCCAGTTAGAATAAGCCAAAAAATCCCACCACAAAAGAGACTGAAACTTAAAGAGAGTGATAGCCCTATTCATAGAGTAGAAGATTGGTATATTTTTGAGCCTCATAATGGAACCATAGAAGAGATGCACTTTGTGGAGTTTATCAAAGCTTCAATGAGTGAGCTTCAAAAACATTATGCAGAGGTTAAACTCATAAGAAATGAAAAAGCATTTGATATTTTTAGCTTCGATAAAGCTCTTGATGGTGCAAAGTTTGAACCTGATTTCATCTTATTGCTAAAAGATAAAGAGGGGTGTTTCTATCAAGTTTTCTGTGAACCCAAAGGAGAACATCTTTTTGAGTATGACAAATGGAAAAATGAATTTTTAGAAGCGATTACAGAGTGTACGAAAGAGAAGAGATTGCTTTTAAAAGATATGAATGTTAAAGCTTTACCTTTGTATGAGAATGGGTGTTATAGGGTTTTGGGATTACCGTTTTACAATAATGCTTTGGAGAGTGATTTTAAAGTTGAGTTTGAGGAAGTTTTATTACGATAAATAATTAAAAATGAAAGATGTTATTAAATGGGTTTTTATACTACTTGTATTATGGAAGCCCTATTTGGTACTACTCTTTGTTGTGTACTTGATTGGTGGGTTGTAGGGGGCGATTGCCATCGCACCA
>CAZGCF010000114.1:0-4816 GCA_964524095.1 uncultured Campylobacterales bacterium
GTTATAATGGTAGAAAAATTTAAAATAGATATAAAAGATGTTTCAAGAGAGTTAAAAGTTCCTATTGAAGAGATAAAAAAGAGATTGAAATAGCTTTTATCAATGTTTGCTGTTCAGCTTGAGCAGATTGTAACTGTTCTAAATTTTATGAACTTCAATATGATCTTTTAAAACAAGTAGAAATAGAGAAATCCCTTATTTAAGGGCTTTTACAGTCCTGCTATGTCAAAATGCTCAAGTTGCAAAAATAGACTTTCTTACAAACCTTCTAAATCGATGTTATTTAAGATAAGTTAGAATCTTACAAAAGGTAAAAATCCTAAGAAAATTTTTAATAAAATTTAAATTCCACTTTAAATATAATCAAACAGCTTTTTACGAGGGGTATATAAATGAAGAAGAGACTCTTTTTAATGTTTATAGCCACTATATTTATTATTGGTTGTAGCGAGAGTACTACTAATTCAGAAGATCCAAATTTGATATTTATAGAGAGATTAAATAGTTATGTAATGCCAAATATAACCAACACAAGTAAAGAGTATGACTACTATGAAATAGCAGATAGTGAGATCTTATACTCTGCGATCAATATAGATTATGCTAATGTTTTAACCTATTTAAATGAATCTGATCTAAGTTATAATAGTACTATTTATGAGATAGATACAAACCACAATATCTACAATGAGGCTTTAGATATAAATGAGACAAAAGATTGTATGATTTTTTATCAGTATGATCCTCTTACAAATGTTACTGCAAAAGCTACATATGTTAAAGATTATGGTCTATATGAAGTAAGAAAAGATATATGTGTTGTAAATAGCGACATAGACAACTGTTCATCTTATCTTTATGTGAGTTATTGATAAAGGATTTTTAAATGCGACTTGTAGTACTTATAGGAGAGGATATAGCACAATCTATAGGAGCAATATATACATTAAGAGATGAGATTAGAGAAATTGTTTTGCTTTCAAACAATAATGAAGAGGAGAAGAGGCAGGCATTTCGTTTTAAGAGAAACTTGCAATATTTTAGTAAAAAGTTTGGGTTGAATTGGTCTGTTACTACTGAAACTTTTTATGAGACAGCTATAGAGAGTATTCATAATCTCTATAAGAAGGTTACAAAAGATGGTATGAAGGTGATCTTTTTCTCATCTGATGCAAATGCCGCACCAACAATAGTATTGGGCTCTTTTTTTCTTCAAAATAGAGCTACTCTTTTAAGCTATGATGCATATGACAATACTATTTTTAAGATAGAAAAAGGTAGGGTTACAACAAAGAGTGCCGATAAGATGGATATAGAGACATACTGCTCAATGCTTGGTTATGAGATAGTTGAGTATATAGATGAGAAAGAGTTTATAAAAGATAGAGAGGGTGTATGTAAACTCTTTGAGAAGGAGAAGAGGTTTCAAGAAGTTCGTAGAGCATTGCTAAATGGTAGTAAAGATTTTCCATACAACCATTATGAAGATATTATGAAACTTCTTAACCAGATAGATATTCTTGAAGATAATAGACTTAAATATGAGCATAATAAACGACGACTTCAAGGTCAGCTTTTTGAAGAGTATGTATATTGGCAATGTAAAGAGGCTGGATTTGAAGATGTAAAGTTGGGGTGTAAAATAGACTTTTTAGCCCATTCAAAAGAGCAAAGCCATGTTATAAATGAGTTTGATGTTCTATTTATTGAAAATAATCGTATAGGTACAGTTGAGTGTAAATATGTACACCGATTAGATGGTCTTTTGTTTGTTTACAAATATGATGCAGTTGTTGACTATTTTGGACGTACTGCACGAGCATTGATTGTAAATATCTATCAGAGAGAGAAGAGAAAAGGTCAAGAAGAGAATTTTTATAACTCTGTACTAAAACGTGCAAGACTTGGAAATGTTAGAGTATATACAGATAAAGTGTTTGATCCTGCTCAGTTTAAAAAACATTTAAGTTGGATGAAGAGTTAAAAGAGTTATTTGTTTGTTACAGGGAGTTTGAAATGGCGCGCCCGGCACGATTCGAACGTGCGACCGCTGGTACCGCAAACCAGTGCTCTATCCAGCTGAGCTACGAGCGCATCTCTCTTTGTGGACGGGAATTATACACTTTTTTTTTTATAATTTCAAGAGTTTTTTGAAAAAATATCTATTTTTTTTGTAAAAGTTTCATTGGTGCAAATAGATTTAGTGCCTTTTGGTTTAAAATAAATGTATGGTTGTATGGATGTTCCATCTCATGGTGTAAAAATTTTTGGCTTTCTGGAATTTTTTTGATCATTTTTGCCAAATTTCCAAAAAGGATCAGCTCTACATTTTCATCTAAACTTTCAAGTAGAACTTGCATAAATGGTCTCCAAGCTTTTACATGTGAGTTGGAAGCCTTTTTGTTTTCAAATAGTAGTGCGGCATTTAGTAGAAGTACGCCACTCTTTTCAAAGTTGCATCTTAACTCATCTATAGAGTCTATTAGAGTAGATTTATCTATTTTGGCAATAGCCTCTTGAGATAGATCTTTAGGGGTCAACAAGCCATCAGCTACCAGTGCCATCTTTATAAAGTTTCTTAAACTTGTTGCTCTGTTAACCTCTTTGCTTAGCCCTTTGTCGCTAAAGATTCTCTCTACAGCACCATCTATAAATGCGTGTCCTATGGCTGATCTCTCTCTTGGGTATGGGTCTTGTCCAAAAAGGATATATTTGACTTTTGATTTAGGAAGTGTCTTAAAGGCGTTGAATATCTTTGAACGAGCAGGAATAAAATCACCATTCTCTATAAATGATCTATAATCACTATCTATTGCGTTATATGCGGCATTTATGGTCTCTTGCCACTCAGGATGAACATTAAGCATTGATTTTTGATAACTTCAATACAAATTCAACTTCACCTTTTCCTAAGCGAAGCTGTTTGGCAATACTTTCAACATCCATTCCTTGAGAATAGAGTTGTAAAATCTGTTTTTCATTTGGGACTGTATGATCATTGGCAAATGTGATATGCCTCATCTGATTTTGGATTCGCTCAAGATTTTCAAATAGATCTTCAGATAAGAAACCTATCTTCTCTTCAAAGTTTTGCATCTGTACTGCAAATGGTTTGAGTTTATTGACTACAATGGAGTCTATCATCTCTGAATCTATCTCTATATCTTTCTCATTTAACTCTTTTATCTCTTTTTTAAGAGAGTCAAGCTCTTTTGTTATTCTAAAGAGTTCTTGATTTAATGAATCTATTCCTACCTCTAACATTGCCATCTTTCTAGCACTCTCTTTATCTTTAATTGTTAAATATATGATCATAATAAGCATTACAACTGCTAATGCCGCAACTATTAATACCATCTCATTCACTTGTAGCCTTTCAACAATAAAAATTAGGAACGTTTCATCTCTCTAATCATAGCTCTTTCTCGTGCAGTAACATAGCTGTTCCACTCTTTTTCATCTCTCTCGTGTAATCTTTTTATTTTAGCAGTTCTCTCATCTAATGCTATAAACCAAACAGGAACATCTCTTTTGGGGAATATTGGCATCTCAATTCTGCCATAATATAGTTGATCTACTTTTAATTTTGGCTCTTTTAGTTGAAAATGCTCAAACCCTATAGACTCTATCTCTGTAGAGTTTGAGAGCTCAACTCTCTGCGGAGTCTCATTCTTTACAAGTTGAGCAAGTTCATCAACTTTTCTATGAAGCTCTACCAAAAGATTCAATAAAACTGGATCGCTATCTTTTGTTTCACCTTTTGCTTTGGCAATTTTTAGCCATTGTCCTATTGGATCGTCATCCGATTCACTTAGAAGTTGATACTCTCTTTCATACGCTTCACAATTTTGATCAGCTATGCTGTAACAGATATTTAATGGAGCTGGAATCAATCTTATCTTTTCACTCATTGAACCATCCTATCAACCACTATTAGTGCAAGTACAATAAACCCTAAATAGCCATTTACAGTAAAAAATGCTCTATCTATTTTAGTAAAATCTCTATTTACTATATGGTGTTCATAAGCAAGCATACCTGCTGAAACTATGACAGCCAACCATGCAAAAACTCCAAGCTCAGCAGTAGCTACAAAAAATGCCCAAAAAAGTAGTGCTATAGCGTGAAAGATTTTTGCTATAAACATAGTTGCAAGGCTTCCATAACGTGATGGAATAGAGTAGAGTCCCTCTTTTTTATCAAACTCCATATCTTGCAGTGAGTAGAGAAGATCAAAACCTGCTACCCAAAACATTACGCCTACAGCAAGCATAACAGACCACATAGGAATAGATCCTTCAACCGCAATAGAGCCGGCAATAGGAGCCAAACCAAGAGAGAGCCCCAAAACTAAGTGTGCCATTTCAGAAAAGCGTTTAAACCAAGAGTAGCCACCTAAAATAAGTAAAATAGGAAAAGATAGCCAAAATGCAAGATCATTTATAGAGTATGCCACAATAATAAATAGTAGAGCATTTATGGCTATTAAGGTAAGTAGTTGAGTTTCAGAAAAACGACCATCAACATTTGGGCGATTTTTTGTGCGTGGATTTTTAGCATCTATATCTCGATCTAAGTAGCGATTTACAAGCATTGCAAAATTTCTAGCACTCACCGCAGCAAGAACACCTAAAAATAGAAGTTTCCAACCAAACCATCCGTTAGCAGATACTATCATAGCAATGAAAATAAAAGGTAAACTAAAGACAGAGTGCTGAAACATAATAAGTTCATTAAAATCTTTATACCATTTAATTAACTGCAAAACCCACCTTTTTTTTTAAATGAATTTTATCATATAATCTCAAACATTGAA
>CAZGCF010000115.1:0-4794 GCA_964524095.1 uncultured Campylobacterales bacterium
GATCATCTCCGGATGAGGTTTTGGATTTTTAACACGATCAGCTTCTTAGTTATAAGTGTGAACTATTTGTAGCAACAAATGCACCTACAGTTACTTCAAAACTAATTCTACAAAATAATGGAATAGATAGCTGTTTTAGAGATATTGTAGGTGCTGATCGTGTTAAAAATCCAAAACCTCATCCGGAGATGATCCATAAAATCTGTGAATCAACCAACTATAGTGAGATCTGGATGGTAGGAGATAGCCCTAAAGATATAATTGCGGCACAGAAGGCTGATGTTAATGCACTTTTTGCATCTTGGGGCTACTCAAAATCTTTACCAGAGGAGATGACTCATATAGAGAGTCTCTCCAAACCTCTCGATTTAGTAGAGATTCTCCTTTCAAGTTAAATTAATCCCTTAAGTAATAGAATATAAGTAATCAAAAAAAAACAGTAGTAAGGGTTAAAGATGATATATGAGGAGTTAGAGGAGTTAAAAAAGGGTACAGAAGATAAGAGCTTAAAAAAAAAGATTGACAATATCCAAAAAGCTTTAGATGATCTTTGTACAAAAAGTGGTTTATGCCTTTTAGCAAAAGGTAAAAGTGTAGAGAAGGCTCTAAGGACTGTAAGGTATGAAGAGGATCTTATAAATCTTCAAGTTGAGTTGATCAAACTTCAAAATTGGGTTCATGAACATAAAAAGCGTCTGCTAATAATTTTTGAAGGGCGTGATGCCGCTGGTAAGGGTGGAGCAATTAAACGTTTTACAGAGCGGCTTAATCCACGGCGTTATAGAGTTGTAGCTCTACCTAAACCAACAGAAGTTGAAGCTGGACAGTTCTATTTTCAACGCTATTTTGCACATCTTCCAAATCCGGGTGAGATAGTCTTTTTTGACAGGAGTTGGTACAATAGAGCAATTGTTGAGCCGGTATTTGGTTTCTGTAATGAAGATCAATATGAGAAGTTTATGCATGAAGTTCCAGAGATGGAGCATGCACTTATAGATGATGGGATTATTTTGATCAAGTTTTGGTTCTCAATCTCTAAAAAAGAGCAGAAGAAGAGATTTAAAGAGAGAATGACAAATCCGCTGAAGCAGTGGAAGTTAAGTCCTGTAGATATGCAGGCACAAAAGATGTGGGATAAGATAACCTACTATAAAGAGGAGATGTTTAGCAGAACACATACCTCATACTCACCTTGGATAATAGTAAAGAGTAATGATAAGAAATCTGCAAGATTAGAGTCTATTCGCTATGTCCTTTCTCAAATACCTTATGATGGAAAAGAGGATGCTAAAACTACTCTACACCCTGATCCAGAGATTGTTCAAAGATACCATAGAAAGAGTAAACAGATAGATTAGCCCAAGGTGGCTAATCTACTTTTTGAGCTGTTATTAAAAAGATGTCGTAACTATTTTTAGGTTTCTCTACTTTATGAACTATTTTGTAAGAGATACCTTTAAATCCTGCACTCTTTGCATACTTATTTAATAGATCTTCAGCAAAACCGAAATGAAACACCCCATCATTTCCATTTGTGTGAAAAGTACCATCTTCTGGTGCCAAGTCGGCAAGAGCTATGAAGCCTCCTGGTTTTAAAAGTTTGTAGAGATGTTTAAAGAGAGTCTCTATATCTTCTATATGGTGCATAGTCATTGAGCTTATTATGCCGTCAAACTCTTTAGATGGTTTATATTCCATTATATCTGTTTGAGAGATCTCTACATTTCCTTTTACACTTTTTTCAAGTTCGCTCAACATTCCTGAAGATGTGTCAATAGCAGTAATCTTATCTACAGATGGTAGAACTCTACGTGTTAAAAGCCCTGTTCCTGCGCCAATATCTAAAAGGTGCATTGAGCTATTTAACTCTATAGTGCTCTTAATTGCATTTGCAACAGCCTCTGCTAGTGCCTGTCTTCTCTCAGAAGAGTCCCAACTTTTTGCACGCTCATCAAAGCCCATTTATCCCACTCCTAATGTAAATTATGATAAAATTTTATCATAATGAAGACGATTGATAAAAGATACCATAGTGAAACAGAGGTAAAACGCTCCAAATTTCTCTCTTTTTTGGTTTGCATAGATCAGTTTGAAGAGATGCGAAAAGAGCTTCAAGCAAAACATCCAAAAGCAAATCATATAGTCTGGGCATTTAGAAGAGTAAATGAGTATAGTCAGATTGTTGAAGATTGCAGTGATGATGGTGAGCCTAAAGGGTGTGCTGGTAAGCCTGTACTTCACGTTATGCAGGGAAATGATCTGGTAAACTGTGCCATTTTGGTTGTTAGATATTTTGGTGGCATAAAGCTTGGTACAGGAGGTATGGCAAGAGCCTATAGCGAAGCTGCAAAGGTAGTAGTAGATTCTGCTAAACTCACTCCATATGAAAAAGAGATACAACTCTCCTTTTCTACCGACTATGCAAATATGAGAAGATGGTAGTATTTAATATCTGGTTTAAATTCTCTTAAAGTAGATCGAAAGTTTGATGAAAGTGGTGCAAACTGGTCTATATCTGGACCTGAAAGCATGATTTTTCAATTACAAGAGAAGTTAAAAGATGCTTCAATTACGTTTTTGGTAAAATAACTTTTAAAAAAGGTGTTCATTGATGCAACATATATTTAGAGAGTATGATATTCGTGGAGTTTTTGAAAAAGATTTAAACGAGAAGAGAGTTAAACTGATTGGGTATTTTCTTGGTAAAAAGATAAAAGAGTATGGTGATTATGTAGTTGTAACGCATGATGCCAGAACTCACTCTAAAACTCTAAGCGACTGGCTGGTAAGTGGCTTGAATGCTGCAAATATTGTAGTACTGCATGGCGGTCTTGTTCCTACTCCGGTAAACTATTTTTGTAACTTCAACACTTTTCAAGTTGGTGGTAAACAGGTAATGCCAGCAGGCGGAATTCAGATTACTGGCTCTCATAATCCTCCTGAATATAATGGCTTTAAAATAACTATAAATCAGAAACCATTTTTTGGTGAAGATATCTATGCTTTAGGTCGTGAAGTAGAGAAGGCTGATATTGTTATTCCTACAGAGACTGACTCTATTGAAATTAATGCATTAGATGCTTATGTTGACTACTTGGCTAAAGAGTTTTCAAATCTGGAGGGTTTTGATCCATATATGGTCATAGATTGCGGTAATGGTGCGGCAGGTATTGCAATAGAGCCACTTTTAAAGAGATTGAAAATTTCTGCAGATAAACTCTACTTTGAACCTGATGGTACCTTTCCAAACCACCACCCAGACCCAAGTGAAGAGAAGAATCTAAAAGATCTTAAAAAAGAGCTTGAAAATGGTGCAAAGTTTGGTTTTGCATTTGATGGAGATGGTGACCGCATAGCATTTTTGAGTCAAAAGTACAACTTTAAAGGCGATATTTTAGCTCTATTCTTTGCTAAAACTATGAATAACCCTACTGTCATTGGAGAGGTTAAATGCTCTCAAATTATGTATGATGAGATCAATAAGATTGGCAAAGCGATTATGTATAAAACGGGTCACTCCAATCTTAAAGTAAAATTAGCGGAAACAGGAGCAGATCTTGCTGCTGAAGTTAGTGGTCATATCTTCTTTAATGATCGCTATTTTGGATATGATGATGCAATTTATGCAATGATGCGCATTTTAGAGATGTTAAAAAATGGTTTCGATTTTGATGCTGAGTATGAGAGCCTTCCTGTTCTTTACAGTACCGATGAGATCAAGATAGAAGCAACCGATGAGAGTAAATTTACAATCATTGAATCACTCAAAAATATCTTAAATAAACGTTTCAGTGAGCTTGAAATCAAAGAGATTGTAACTATTGATGGAGTTAGGGTTATATTTGAAGATGGTTGGGGATTGGTAAGAGCTAGTAATACAACTCCTATTCTTGTTACTCGTTTTGAAGCAAAGAGTCCTGAATCTTTAGAGCGCATTCAGAGTTTGATGAATGATTTGATCCAAGATGCTAAAGCAAAGCTTTAGTGAAACATATTTTGACTACCAATGCTTAGACGGCACTCTCTTAAAGTGTCGTCATAAGCGAAGAGCCAAGCAAAAAAATCTATATCTTCGTATTAAGAGTGATGGTACTATTGAGATCTCAACTCCATACCACTTCTCTAAAAAAGAGGCGTTAAAGTTTTTAGCCCAAAGAGAGAGTTGGGTTTGTAGCAGACTCTCTCACAACTTAACCTATGCAAAAAACAATCCAACTGAGTACTATGATGGTTGTAAGATCTGGTTTTTAGGCAGAGAGTTTCCTGTAAAGTTGGAGAGATCTCTTAAAAATAGTATTGAGTTTAAAGATGATCACTTTCTATTTAAAGCAAAAGAGTTTGATAAACTTTCTGTAAGTTTGGATCGCTTCTACCTTAGAAAAGCAAAAGAGATCCTTCCAGCTAGAGTGGAGCTCTTTTCAAATCGTATGAAACTCTACCCAAAAGATCTCAAATTCCGCCGTTATAAAAGGCGTTTGGGCTGTTGTAGTTTTGATAATGTTATTACACTAAATAGCCATCTACTACGCTACGATATGCCTCTTATTGACTATGTCATCATTCACGAATTAGCCCATATACGACACAAACATCACCAAAAATCTTTTTGGAAATTGGTTGAACAGTATGAACCTGAATGGAAGATGTTACGGAAGCAGTTGGTATGAAGTTAAGTTATAATATAGATATGTTTTTTAAAGCATATTTTTCTGGTAGAGTTTCTTTGTCAAAAGAGTTAAATGAATACTTAAACAATCACTTTTTCAAAGATTTTAGTGACCATCTAAATCTTTT
>CAZGCF010000116.1:0-4793 GCA_964524095.1 uncultured Campylobacterales bacterium
ATACAGTTTAAGTTTTATCTTAATATATGAGTTGTTGCATTATAAAAAGCTATAAACTAATTTTTTATAAAGTATCTTTATTTAGCTTAAATTAGTGATTATACTATTTTTCTTTTTTGTTTGCTTTGCCATTAAATTGATTTAAGAATATATTTTTTATATATTAAATATAATTGATGATTCTTTTTGTCAGAAATTAAATTTATCTTAATGGTGTCTATCGTAGGAGAGTTGACCACCTTTTGTAAGTAGGTGGTCAGATTGTTTGGTTTAACTTAATTAGAGATTTTATTGAATTTTCTCATAGATTCACCTTTAAGTTCTATTCTATGAGCTGAGTAGATTAGTCTATCCATTATTGCATCTGCAATAGTATCGTTTTGTAAGTAGCTATGCCACTTATTTATAGGAAGTTGTGCAGTGATAATGGTAGAGCCTATAAGAGTTCTCTCTTCAATAATCTCAAATAGATCATTTACTTCAGTTTGGTTTAGTGGTGCTATACCAAAGTCATCTAAAACAAGTAGTGCATACTTTGAAAGTTTGGCAAGAGTTTTGGTATAGGTTCCATCAAGTCTTGATAATTTAATCTCTTCAAGCAATCTTGTTACACGGTAATACCTTGCACTGTATCCTTCAAATATTGCTCTTTTGGCTAAAGCTTGAGCTAAAAAGCTTTTGCCAACGCCAGTAGCTCCTGTAATTAGGATATTTTGCTTTTTTTGTATATATTCACAAGAGCTTAAAGAGAGTATTACAGACCTATCTAATCCACGAGAGTGTGAGTATTCAAGCTCTTCTAATGAGGCTGTTTTATCTTTTAGCTTTGCTTGGGTTAATAGTCTTTGAATCCTTTTATTAGATCTTTGAGTAATCTCTGCATCAAGCAGTTGATAGAGTCTCTCTTCAAATGAGAGTTTGGTATAATTTGAATCTTCACTTTGAGTAATAAGTGCAGATTTAAATCCTGATAGCTTAAGTGTATCAAGTTGAGCTATTAGGGTTGTTGTTGTCATTTGCTTTTTCCTTTATTTTTATTTTTTTGCTATTTTTGTTTCATAAACAGTAATCGATTTGAAACACCTTTGTGTACTTAACTGTACTCACTTGCTCCACGAATATTTGAGTGGTTATTGAATAGATCGTTGTTTACAAAGTCAAGATTTTCTTCAAATAGATAGCTTCTTCTTTTTAAGATAGCCTCTATTGAAGAGACACTTTGGATATTAAGCTCTAAAGCTCTTTTGCAAGTTAACTCTAAAGCTTCATTGCCATAACTTTTTGAAAAGCTAAGAATCGCTATACAGTTTTTATATCCTCTTACAGTATGAGTTTTGCTCTGCATAATCTTTTTCATAAGCTCTACTGTATTTACTCCTATACTTAGAGCCCAATTTAGTATGCGACCAGGATTCCACTTCTCAAATTGGTATTGGTGCTCTTTTGGCATATGTGAAATATTAGTAGAGTCTTCATAGGGTGCAAACAATCTTGGATGGACTGCTATAGCTTTTAAATCGTAATAGATTGTAACGCTACTATTTGAGTACCATACATCAACTACTTTTCCTACATACTCAAACGGTACTGAGTATCCATTGCTACCAATCTCTATATGGTAATCATTTCTTACTTTGCATCGTTTATGTTCTCTGTAAATATAGATGTTTGTGCGAAGTGGGTGTAAGCTTTGTTTATCAAGTTCATTAAAAAGTTCTAAACGACTTTTATTAAGTCGTTTAATCTTTTTTAAGTTGTAATCATCAAGTAGTTTAGAGATAGCATCATTTAACTCATCAATATCAAAGAATGTATGGTTACGAAGTTTTGCTAAGATCCATCTTTGAATCCCCTTTACACCAAGCTCTACTTTACTCTTATCTTGTGGTTTTTTAGGTCTTGTGGGATTTATTGTAACTCCATAATGTTTAGCCATATCAGCATAACTATCATTTAATACTACACCTTTTTTAGTATGACTTATGACTACTGCTTTCAAGTTATCCGGTACTACTTCATTTGGTACTCCACCATAAAATGCAAAGGCTTTATTGTGGCACTCTATGAAGTCTGCTGTGCTTTGAGACATTACTGCGTGAACAAAGGTATAGCCACTTGCACCAAGTACACTTACAAAGATTTGAGCCTTTTTAATCTCTTTTGTTTTTGCATTAACTATTGGCATAGTTAGACCACTGAAATCAACAAAGAGTTTATCTCCTGCATAGTGAACTTGGCGCATTGAAGGATTAAGGCTTTTTGCAAAACGAGAATAGTACTCTTTAAATTGTGAAATACCAAGACCATCTGGATATTGCTTTCTATGACTTCTCACAATAATTGCCTTGTAACTCCATTCTTTTTTAACTCATTGTGTATATAGTTCCAATCAGGTTGTGGTTTTTTAGTGCGTTTAGAAGTTTTTTTAGAGTCTGCAAAAATCTTTTTGAACTGAACATCATCTAAAGCTAATACTTCATCAATACTAAGCCCACTCTGTTCAAACTGTTTAGTGTAGTTTGATATTGCAGATTTAGAAGCTAAGCCTAACTGTTCAACTTTTCTATTGGATAGATTGTTAAGATATTTTAATCTCAACACCTCTTTAATTGTATTCATCGATATTCTCCTCATACAAGTCCTTTTTTGGACTCGATTATATTGAGAATATCTACAATCTTAACTAATGCTTATGCGCCGGTTTGTCACTAAAAAGTGTCCACATAATGACCGGCGAGTTGTCCAAGTGTTAACCGGCGCAAATGTCCAAATGTTTCCGGCGAGGTGTCCAAGTGGGACCGGCGTGCACAGAAAAGTTGGAAAAATTTAATAGAGAGATATAGTATAATACTATTAAACCTCCAAAATAAAGGTCTGCATAAAGACTTAAATTTAAAATAGATAGCTGTAATGATATAAAAAGTTAATTTTAGTAAAATTTGGTAAAAAAGTAGGATAAAATATGAAGCATAAAAATAGAAATATCGTTTTAATCGGTTTTATGGGTGTTGGTAAAGGTGCACTTGCTAGAGAGATAGTTAGGCAAGACTCTACTCTTTACACAATTGATACAGATGATATGATAGAAAGCTATACAAATACTAAGATAAAGAAGATATTTGCAACTGCCGGAGAATCTGCATTTAGAGCTCTTGAACAAAAAACTGCTAATTGGCTGGCAAAGAGTGTAAAAAATGCTGTTATATCAACAGGAGGCGGTTTTTACAAGGTAAATAATCTAAAAGAGATAGGAACAGTAATCTATCTAAAAGCAGACTTTGAGTGGATACTAAATAGAATTTTAAATGCTCACAATGGAAAGAAGAAGTTGAAGAAAAGACCTCTCTTTCAAGATCCTAAAAAGGCTAAAAAACTTTACGATGATAGATTGGATGGGTATGAAAAAGCTGCTGACATCATAATAGATGTCAGCAAAGATGAATTTTCTAAAGTAGCTAAAAAGATCTTAAAAGCGACTCTCTAGCAATAATCTGCTAGAAGTCCGCCTCTTAACTGTTCATACATCTCTTCACCAACCAACTTGCGCACAATAGCCAACCCAAAGCAGATAGATGTACCAGGACCACGAGAGGTCATAACATTTCCGTCAATTACAACCTTCTCTTTATCGGTATATCCATCTGTTCCAATCTGCTCTTCAACACTTGGATAACATGTATAACGATCATTTAGTACACCGGCTTGCTTTAAAGCAAATGGTGCGGCACAAATAGCACCAACAATCTTCTCTTTATCTTTCATTTCACGAAGAAGTTGCTGAACAGTCTCATTTTCAGCAAGAATGTGTGTTCCTCCCCATCCACCAGGAAGAACTACCATATCAAGATCATCAGCCTTGACATCTTTTATATCTGTATCAGCTTTAACTGTAATGCCATTAGCACCAGTTACTAACTCTTTATCGACACCTGCAACAATAACTTCTATTCCACCGCGTCGCATTACATCGATTAGACTAACAGCTTCAATCTCTTCAAAACCCTCTGCTAGTGGTACACACACTTTAGCCATCTTTATCTCCTCTTCTATTTAGGTAATACTATTTTACCTTATCGAGATATTTCCCTTCAGTGGTATCAACACGAATCATATCGCCCTCTAAAATATGGTATGGTACCTGAACAACAGCACCTGTTTTAAGTGTAGCAGGTTTTCTACTTCCGCTTGATGTATCACCTTTAAAGTTTGGTGGAGTCTCAACAACTTCAAGCTCAACAACTTGTGGAAGCTCAACACTTATAGCTTTGCCATTATGGAAAAGAACATCAACAGTGAAACCCTCATCCATAAACTTAATAACATCATCACCTATCTGCTCATGTGTCAAGCCAATCTGCTCATAAGTTGTTGTATCCATAAATTGTAGCATCTCACCATCATCATAAAGATATTGCATAGTTTTTTGCTCAAGATTTGGTGTTTCAAACTTATCACCTGCGTGAACAGTCTTTTCTAAAACCTTTCCTGTTGAGAGAGACTTGATCTTAATGCGAACAAATGCCGCACCTTTACCAGGCTTAACGTGTTGATACTCAATAACACGATAAGGTTGTCCATCAATCTCTAATCTTATACCCTTTTTCAGGTCACCCATACCAATTGTTGCCATAAATATTTCTCCTTTAACTTTAAGACAGTAAAATTTTGAAGCTATTTTACCTAAAAAAAGTTGGAGAAAAGGTAAAACTACCTCTTTATTTAAAATGCTAATTTATCTAAAGATTAAATCAATTAAGAACTAATTTAAGATATGTGCAAAGCCAGTCTCTGGC
>CAZGCF010000117.1:0-4785 GCA_964524095.1 uncultured Campylobacterales bacterium
AAACTGTAATTGATATTGAGAGGGCATATAAAGATTCAAATGTTAATGCAAAAATGGTAGCTGAAATTTTGGAGCAAGAGCCTATGGTGATAGCTGATCTATTAAAGTTATTAAACTCTCCATCGTTTGGGTTAAAAAGAGAGGTCAATGATTTAGAGCAAGCTGTATCACTTATAGGTATGAAGAGTGTAAAGGATCTTGTAATTAATTTATCGGTAAGAAATTTATTGAGGACAGATCTCTCTCCTTATGGTATAAGTAGTGAAAAGTTTGCAAAGGTCTCTCAATTTCAAAGCTTCTTGGCACAAAGTTTAATGAAAAGTGTAAATCCTAAAAAAGTTGATAAAATACGACTGCAAGCTCTACTGCAAGAGATAGGAAAAGTGGTAATTGCAGATGAACTTCTGCTTGAAGGAGAGGATGCAACTTTTAGAGCTGAACTTCAGGCTGGGTGGGATATTCGTGAAATAGAAAAAAGTTATATGGATGTTACAACTGCTGAAGTTAGTTTTGCAATGCTTAGTTATTGGCAATTTGATCAAGCGTTTGTAAATGGAATAAAGTGGGCAGATATACCAAGTCAGGCTGATGAAGAGTTTAAAGATGAAGCATTAATATTGCGTATAGCATCTGAAGCAGTAAATGTAATAGAGCCTTTATCTGAAAAGAGTAAAACTAAATCTTTGGAGTTTGTTCAGAAGTTAGGTTTATCAGAAGAGTTATTTGAGAGTATCTTTAAAGAATTAACAGAGCGATGGAGTAAGTAAAAATAATGAAGACATTAACGGTAATTGATACTTTTGGATTTTTCTTTAGAAGTTTCTATGCACTGCCACCTCTTAAAAACTCTCAAGGTTTCCCAACAGGTCTTTTGACAGGGTTTGCAAATCTTATCTATAATTTGGAAAAAGAGTATCCAACTGATTATCTTCTATTTGCTTTAGATGCACCAGGTCCAAGTTTTCGTCAAAAAATAGATCCAAACTACAAAGCGCAGCGTCCAGAGGCACCACCAGAACTTAAAGAGCAGTTACCTATAGCGATAGAGTGGATCGAAAAGATGGGATTAAGCAAACTTAGTTTAGAAAATTTTGAAGCTGATGATGTTATAGCTTCAATGGTAAAGTGTGCAAAAGAGCAGGGAATAAAGGTACGCATAGTAAGTCATGATAAAGACCTTTACCAACTTGTTGATGATGGTAGAGTTATACTCTTTGATCCAATGAAGAAGGTAGAGATGGATGAAGAGGGAGTTTATCAAAAATATGGAATTCATCCTCGCCAGTTTACTGACTATCAGGCACTAATTGGAGATAGTTCAGATAATGTTCCCGGAGTTCCTGGTATTGGACCAAAGACAGCTGTTAAATTGTTAAGTCAGTTTGAAACGCTTGATAATATATATGCAAAAATTGATGAGGTTAAGCCGGAGCGCATAAAAAATCTTTTGATTAAGCATAAAGATGATGCATATAGAAGTAAAGAGTTGGTAACGTTAAGAAGTGATATTTTTAATAATTGTGACTTAACAGCTTTTAGTATGCCACCAAATGATCCTCTTGTTAATATAAAAGATGAACTTGAAAAGTATGAACTTAGAAATATATTACGTCGTATAAGTAAAGAGTCTAATGTTGGTAGTGTTACTGAGCCTAAAAAAAAGAGTTTATCATTTGAAGCAGTTTTGATAGATAATGCCCGTGAACTTTTTGAAGTTTTAGAGAGTATAGATGATGATGCACTGGTAAGTTTTGATACTGAAACAGATGCACTCGATACTAAAACAGCATCTATTGTAGGGTTTAGTTTCTGTTTTGAAGAGTCAAAGGCTTACTATGTTCCTATTGCGCACAACTATCTTGGTGTGGGTTCTCAACTATCTCTTGAAGATGCTAAAAAAGCACTTGAGACTCTTTTTAAAAAGCGTCTCTTTGGTCATAATTTGAAGTTTGATCTTGGACTTTTATATAAGGTTTTTGGATTTGATGAGGTAGAGCCATTTGCAGATACAATGCTTTTAGCTTGGCTTGTTGATCCTGAAGGGGCTGTAGGTTTAGATCGTTTATCTATGCGATATTTTGACTATGAGATGGTTTCATTTAAAGATACAGTCAAAAAAGGTGAAGACTTTAGCAGTGTGCATATAGAAGAGGCTTGCAAGTATGCGGCAGAAGATGCATGGATGAGTTATAAGCTCTACTTTAAACTCACAGAGATTTTAAAGTTACAAGGAGCTGAGCATCTAATTAGTGAAGCCAAAAATATAGAGTATCCTTTTATCAATCTTCTTATCTCTATGGAGCATCACGGAATTGCAATAGATATAGATCGCTTTGAATCACTTAAAAATGAGATCTCAGGAAGATTAAAAGAGTTAACATCACAAATTTATGAATTGGCAGGGCAAGAGTTTAACATCAACTCTCCAAAACAGCTTGGTCACATACTTTTTGAAGTTCTTGAATTGCCAACTGGCAAAAAGACAAAAACAGGTTATAGTACAAATGAGAAGGTTTTGGATTCTCTTGAAAGTCTCCATCCTGTTATTCCAAAGATACAGGAGTTCCGTGAACTGCATAAACTTATGAGTACATATATCGATCCTTTGCTTAAACTTGGTAAAAAAGATCCTAAACATAGGATATATACATCATTTATGCAGACAGGAACTGCTACAGGAAGACTCAGCTCAAAAAATCCAAATCTTCAAAATATTCCAGTAAAACGAGATGTGGGCAGACGCATTAGAGAAGGGTTTATTGCCAGTGAAGGTTATAAATTAGTTGGCATCGACTACTCACAGATAGAGTTACGCTTTTTGGCACACTTTTCTAAAGATCCGGTATTGACAGAGGCTTTTAAAGAGAATAAAGATATTCATATGGAGACAGCTATTAAACTCTTTGGAGAGAAAGAGGCAGCTTCTAAACGTGATATTGCAAAAACAGTAAATTTTGGACTCCTTTATGGGATGGGGAGTCGTAAACTATCACAAACATTGGGTATCTCTACAAAAGAGGCTAAAGTTATCATAGAGAACTACTTTGCATCATTTCCTACAGTCAAAGAGTTTCTTTCATCTATAGAGTCAAAAGCAAAAGAGCTTGGCTTTGTAGAGACGCTGCTTGGTCGTCGCCGATACTTTGATTTTGAGCATGCCAATGCTATGCAGATGGCAGCATATTTACGTGAAGCAGGTAATACTATTTTTCAAGGTAGTACAGCAGATTTGATTAAATTGGCTATGTTGAATATTCGTAAGATTATAAAAGAGGAGAGTCTTGATGCTTATCTATTGTTACAGATTCATGATGAGTTGATTTTTGAGATTAAAGAAGAGGATGCAGAGACTTTAGCAAGTAGATTTTCACATATAATGATAGAGTCTATTCAGTTAAATGTACCATTAAAAACCAGTGTAAATATTGGAAAAAGATGGAGTGAATTAAAATAGAAATTAAATTAACGGTTAAAAGTCTATTTTACCAATTAATTTAATATATTATGCTACTATATCGAGATAAAAATTATGGAGCAAGTCAAATGAAGAGAGTCATAGAGTACATTCTTTCTATGCATAGTGCAATCATACTTATGCTTATATTTGCATTTTCAATAGGTGCCGCTACCTTTATTGAAAATGATTATGGAACAGAGAGCGCAAAGGCTCTAGTTTACAATGCTAAATGGTTTGAGTTTCTGCTATTTCTGTTAGCGGTTAATCTGATATTCAATATTATACGCTACAGAATGTGGCATCCGGGGAAACGGTTGGTTTTTCTTTTCCATTTATCGTTTATTGTAATACTTATAGGTTCTGCTATTACCCGTTATGTTGGATATGAAGGGATGATGCATATTCGTGAAGGTTCAAGTAGTAATGTTATTATAAGTGATAGAACATTTATAGAGATCAATGCTATAAAAGATGGCAAACATTTTACATATGCAAAGCCAGTACTATTCTCTAAATTGGGTAGCAACCATTTAGAAGAGAATATACAGATAGATAGTGAAGAGTTAAATTTTGAGGTGTTGCGTTACATTCCAAATGCAGTTGAAAAGATAGTTGAAGATAAAGATGGTAAACCAATTTTATCTCTTATGGTAGCGTATGGAGAGAGACCTTTGCAAATAACTCTAAAGGCAGGTGAAAGTTATGAGACACCATCTTTTATATTCTCATTTGAAAAGAGTTTGCAAAGTAGTAAACCAGTTGTCTCTATAAATATGCAAGATGGCAAACTAATAGCAAAACTCCCTTTTGAACTCAAATATTTGAAAATGAGTGATAGGAGTTCAGGTAAGTTAAAGAAGGGTGAGAGAGAGCTTAAAACTAGATATCTATATAGTGGCTTAGGAGTTAATTTTGTTATAAAAGAGGCTTATGAACATGCAAAGGTTGTCGTTGCAAGTGCGGATAGTTCTAATTCTATGATGAGAAGTGTTCTTGATGCTGTTGAGATAAAACTTTCAATGGGAGAGTCTTCTAAAATTGTAACAGTATATGGAACAAAGGGACAGCCTGGAGAGAAGGTATATACAACACTAAATGGATGGAGGATTGCTGTTAGCTATGGTTCTAGAGTTATTAAATTACCATTTGAAATAAAGTTGGTAGATTTTCAATTAGAGAGATATCCAGGCTCTATGAGTCCATCCTCTTATGCTAGTGAAGTTATTGTTATTGATCAAAAAAGTGGAGTAAAGATGCCATTTAGAATCTATATGAACCATGTGCTTGATTATCAAGGATATAGATTTTTCCAAAGCTCTTATGATATG
>CAZGCF010000118.1:0-2320 GCA_964524095.1 uncultured Campylobacterales bacterium
AAGAGTAGGATTTATGGTACTACAAAGAGGTTAGATATAGAGACTTTAAAAAAGATCTACAATGATAAAAGGATTTCATTTGTTAAAGTAGCAATACTTTTTGGAAGTAGGGAAGAGGGAAAAGAGCATTTAAGAAGTGATTATGATTTTGCGTTGTTAATGGATGAAAAGGCTGATGATGGCTGGGGAGTGAAGGCAAAAGCTTATGACTTGATAGGAGAGATTTTTGATCTGGATGAGTGTGATTTTGATATTGTTGATCTAAGTAGTGCAAATAGTGGCATAATATAGAGTATAAAAAATAGTTTTATCATTTTAAAAGGTAGTGAAGATGAAGTTTCAAGAGTATTTGCAAAGTACAATAAAAGTGGCAAATGAAGAGAAAGAGATACTTGATGAGTTGTCTCAAAAAGAGAAACTTAATAAAATTGAGATAAGAGCGGCAAAAAGCTCTTTGCAGACAATGATCGAAAATGCTATAGGTAAAGCAAAAAAGATTCTAAAACACTATAATTGCCCTATGGTACCTACTAGAAACAAAGATGCGTTTATTTTTATGTATGAAATAGGTTTAATAGATGAAGAGAGATTCAAAGCTTTAAGTTCTGCTGTCGGTTTTAGAAATAGCATGATACACGACTATATGGAGTTCAAAGAAGATATTTTAAAATCGATTCTAAAAAGTAAAAAGTATAATGAAATTTATGAATTTTTAATTGAAGCACCTAGTTATAGTGATGTATTAATAAAAAGGATTGAAAATTTTAGTGTTTGATAAAGGAGATTGATGAGACTTCTATTACTGCTACTTCCCATTTTACTCTTTGCTTCAAAACCAAACCTTTTACTTTTAAAAGTCTATACCGATCAGAATGTTACCGGATGGGTTATGAGTGAGAAGCTTGATGGGATTCGTGCCTATTGGGATGGTAAGCAGTTGTTGACAAGAAGTGGAAAGGTGATCCATGCACCTAAGTGGTTTTTAAAAGATTATCCACCATTTGCAATTGATGGAGAGCTTTGGAGTAAGAGAGGGGATTTTGAGTTTATCTCTTCAACAGTTCGAGATAAGAGAGCTGGAAATAACTGGAAGAAGATCAAACACTATATCTTTGATGTTCCAAATGCAAAGGGCAACCTATTTGAGAGGCTTGCAAAGGTGAAGCCTTATGAGGGTGATGTGATCAAGATTATTAAACAAATTCCTGTTAAGTCAAAAGATGATTTGAAGAGATTTTTAGATGAGGTAGAGAAGAGGGGTGGGGAAGGTGTTGTAGTACGAGATCCAAATGCTCCATATATAGCAAAGCGAACATCTAAAGCCCTGAAGTTTAAACGTTTTTACGATGCTGAGTGTAAGGTTGTCGGTTACACAGAGGGTAGGGGTAAATTTCGTGGCAAAGTTGGAGCAATTGTGTGTCAACTAAAAAATGGCATACGCTTTAAGATAGGCTCAGGACTTAGTAAAGCTTTTAGAGAAGATCCACCTAAAATTGGTACAATCATAACTTTCAAATATAAAGAGTTTACTAAAAAAGGGAAGCCAAGATTTCCTATATTTTTAAGAGTAAGAGATAAATTTTAGTTAGAGGTTAAAATGATAGAAGCAAACTTTTATGACTATTTAGAACAGAATAATCCACCGCAAATTTTGGTGGTAGAGAATGATAAAGAGGCACAAACTGCCAAGGCTGTTGCTAAAATTCTTGGGATTGAAACAGTTGTTTTACCTGACTTTCGAGCCACTTTTGGAGAGGATCTAAGAAGTTGGCGAGATGAGCTATTTGCACTAAACAGTGCTTTAAAAACTTATTATCAAAAATCCTCAATCCTGATCGCTCCATTTCATACCCTTATCTATCCGCTTCCTAAACCTGAACTCTTAGAGACCTTCTCTATCGCCTTTGGAGATGACTTAGACTTAGAGAGTCTTAAAGATAAACTATATGCTTGGGGTTATAGTTTTGTAGATGTGGTTGAAACGAAGGGTGAAGTTTCGGTTCGTGGGGATATAGTAGATATATTTTCACCAAATAGCGATAAGCCTTGGCGAATAAGCCTCTTTGATACAGAGGTTGAGAGTATCCGCACCTTTGAAGTAGAGAGTCAAAAGTCAAACAAAGATGAAGAGATTGAAGAGATTGTGATCGCACCTGCACTCTTTTCACTAAACAGAGAGCAGTTTGAAATGTTGCAAAAAAGAGTTGAAAAGAGTGAGGCTGATGTTTTTGTAAAAGATATTGCATCATTAGGTTTTTGGTATTTAGAAGATCTCTCTCATGATTTGATGGCAGGCAAGAGAGTTGTTGCTGTTAAAGAT
>CAZGCF010000118.1:2330-4762 GCA_964524095.1 uncultured Campylobacterales bacterium
CAATGGAACTGTCAAAAAATGCACTCCCTAAAGAGCGTTTTGATCTAGAGGTTGTTCCTGAAACTAAGCGTATTAAAGCGATTGAACCAATCAATGTTGATTTGTTAACAGAGAATTATCCTGACAGAGAGTTGGTAATTGTTGCTGAGAGTGATGCGCTGGTTAGAAGAAGTCCTATCAAAGAGCTAGCAAGGGCAACGATTGTTAAAACTGATGGAATTGTAAACCTTCTAACGCCAAATAAGATCATAGTCTCTTTAAACAAACCATTTAAAAAGCGTGCGGTTAAACGACCAACGATTCTACTTGATGATCTAAAACCGGGGGATTATGTTGTACATGAAAGTTACGGTGTGGGGATCTTTAAGGGGATTGAACCGCATCAAGTTTTGGGGGCAATGCGCGATTTTGTACATATAACTTACCAAAATGATGATACCCTTCTTTTACCGGTTGAAAACCTTGATATGATTGATCGCTATATTGCCGAAGGGGGTTCTCTGCCTGTTCTTGATCGCCTTGGTAAGGGTGGATTTGGCAAACTCAAAGCAAAAGTAAAAGATCGTCTCTTTGCTATTGCTAGTGAGATTGTGAATATGTCGGCAAAGAGGCTGCTCATCAAAGGGGCGGTTATTAAGACCGATATTCCTGAACTGATTCAGTTTCGTCAATTGGCAGGTTTTGAATATACGCCTGACCAAGTTAAAGCAGTTGAAGAGATTTTTGCCGATCTCTCAAGCGGTCGTGTAATGGATCGACTACTTAGCGGTGATGTAGGATTTGGTAAGACAGAGGTGGCGATGAATGCTATTTTAGCAGTGGTTAAGTCTGGGTATCAGAGTGCCTTTGTTGTACCAACTACACTGCTTAGCAGTCAACACTTTAAAAGTGTGCGTGATCGTTTGGAGCCTTTTGGAATAAAAGTAGATAAACTTGATCGCTTTACGACAGCCAAGCATAAAAAGCGTATTTTAGAAGAGCTTGCAAATGGTGAACTTGATGTTGTGATCGGTACACATGCACTACTTGGAGCTACATTTAAAAATCTTGGGCTTGTGATCATAGATGAAGAGCATAAGTTTGGTGTTAAACAGAAAGAGGCACTAAAACAGATGAGTGCCAATGTTCACCTTTTGAGTATGAGTGCTACGCCGATTCCAAGAAGCCTCAATATGGCACTAAGCAAGATCAAAGGGTATAGCGAACTTCGAACACCGCCTATAGATCGAAAAGGGGTACGCACCTTTGTTAAGAGTTTTGATGAAACGGTTGTAAAAGAGGCGATAATGCGTGAATTGCGCCGTGGTGGGCAGATCTTTTATATCTATAACTCTATTGCAGGTATTGAGAGCAAAAGAGATGAGATTCTTGAGATAGTGCCCAATTTACGCATTCTTATTCTTCACTCAAAAATTACAGCAGTTCAGACAGAAAAAGAGATTTTAAAATTTGAAGCGGGTGAGTATGATCTACTGCTTAGTACCACAATTGTTGAGTCGGGTATCCATATGCCTAAGGTTAATACTATGATTGTTGATGGTGCTGATCGGTTTGGTATGGCTGATCTGCATCAGCTTAGAGGACGTGTCGGTCGGGGTAAAGTGGAAGGGTACTGCTACTTCCTTGTTGAAAACAGAGATGCTTTGAGTGATCAAGCAAAACGACGATTGATTGCACTTGAGTCCAACTCATTCCTTGGTAGTGGGGCGGTATTGGCGTATCATGATCTTGAGATTCGAGGTGGTGGTAACCTGATCGGAGAGAGTCAGAGTGGGCATATTAAACAGATTGGTTATGCACTCTATCTGAAGATGCTTGAAGATGCGATTCGCTCTTTAAGCCAAGAGAGTACACCGGAGCGAAAGCATGTCGATATAAAACTCTCTATTACTGCCTATATCTCTGAAGAGTTGGTACCGCACGATCGGGTAAGATTAGAGCTTTATAGACGTTTGAGTAGTTGTGAAGATGTATCAGATGTAATTGAGATAGAGCAAGAGATTGAGGATCGTTTCGGCAAGTTAGATCTTCCAACACGACAATTCCTTGATCTTGTAACGATCAAAGTCTTAGCACAGCAAAAAGGGGTTGAACGCATTAGCAATTACAATGAGAATATCACAATACAGTATAATGAGGATAATAAAACAACTTGTAAAGCAAGAAGTCGTGATGATGATGACTTGATTGCTACAGTCTTAAAAGAGCTTAGGAAGTGATTTAGGGTTTAGGATGGAGGATGAGATGAGAAAGTTTATGGTGTTATTTGGGTGTTTGTCGATGGTTTGGGGTGGAGAGTTTTACTATATGAACGGTGGAAAGAGGGTCGAACTAACACCTGTAGAGAGTGATACAATTTCACCAAGAAACTCTCAAAATATCTGTCTATTAAACAAATCTGAAGCTGAAGACGACTCCTTACGTGTAGATAA
>CAZGCF010000119.1:0-4734 GCA_964524095.1 uncultured Campylobacterales bacterium
CATAAAATTTGGGCAGACTGTATAAAGTGTAAATATTTTCCTGTATGCAACGAGATATCTTTAATCAAAAAACTTTAAGATTATTTCTTATAATTTTTGCAGTGGTGATCTATGCATCACTAGGGGCAATTTTCCCACTATTTCCTCCATTGATTGGAGTAGTCTATATTTTATGGACAGAAGCAGTAGAAGAGAAAGATTATATTGTTGCATTTTTATTGATTGTTTATACTGTAGTATTTGAGTCAATATGGGGATTGCCACTATATTTTTTAATGATAACAATGTTGTTTATGTATATTGTTGTAGAGCCAAAGATCTACCATGTACTGCTTGCAAACATATTTCTTAAATTAATAAGAGTTGCTATTTTTGATATTTCATATTTTATCATAATTGAGGGGTATGAGATTTTAATGGGAAAAACTATTATAGATGAATCTTATGTATTGATATACTATTTACTGATAGATTTAGCCGGAGTTATACTGTTGTGAGAACGCGTATTGTATTTGCCTTTTTTCTTTTGGTTTGGATTATACTCCTTGTTAGAATTTATCAGATAAGTATAAAGTCAAATACATATTATCAGACATTAGCAAAACAGAATATTGTAAAAAAAGAGTGGATTCTTCCAGTTCGTGGAGAGATCTTAGATGTAAATGGTAAACCTTTGGCTATCAATAAGATAGGATTCCAAATTTTAATAGATCCCCACTTAAGCTCTAAAAAAAAGTTGCCTAAACTTAAAAGAGCTCTAAATGATATAAAAGAGAAGTTCCCAGATATAAATGTTACTAAATTGGTACGTCGTTATAAGCGTTATGACTCTCCCTATAGGCATGAGCCTATAACGATGATCAAATTTCTTCCTTATGAGAAGGTTTTACCCTATTTTACAGGACTCTCACGTAAACCTTATATTACAATTAAACCTACTACGAAACGTTACTACCCGTATGGAGAGATAACTGCCCATGTAGTTGGATATGTTGGAAAGGCAAATGAGAAAGATATAGAGAATGATCCTATTGTAAAACTTATAAAAGTGGTAGGTAAAAGTGGTTTAGAAAAGAGATACAATACTTTTTTAGAAGGGAAACCAGGTTATAAAAATGTTAAAGTAAGTGCTTTTAATAAGTGTATAGAGACACTTGAAGTGGTTCCACCAATAGAAGATAGAGATCTAAAATTAAATATTGATATCGATTTGCAGTTATACATCTCTAAACTATTTAAAGGTAAATCGGGTGTAGCAATAGTAATGAGAACAGATGGGGCAGTGATAAGTGCAGGAAGTTTTCCATCATTTGATCCAAATATTTTTGTTGGCGGAATAAGTAGAAAAGCTTGGAGAGATCTTATTGATGATCTAAATCACCCTTTCACAAATAAATTTATTCATGGATTATACCCACCTGGGTCAATAATTAAACCCGGAGTTATAGAAGCATTTTTAGATAGTGGAAAGATTACACCATATACTAAATTTTACTGTAATGGAGCAATAGAGTTAGGTAGTCATAAATTTAGATGTTGGAAAGATATAGGTCACTTAAAGACAGATATGGTTAAAGCTATTAGAGAGAGTTGTGATGTATATTTTTATAAAGGTAGTCTGCTTGTTGGTATAGATAAGATAGCTGAAGATTTAAGAAAGATGGGGCTTGGTGTAAAGACGGGTATAGATATGCCAAATGAGTTTATTGGCGTTGTACCAGACAAATCGTGGAAAGCCTCAAAATATAGACAACCTTGGTATATGGGAGAGACACTAAATGCCTCTATTGGACAAGGTTATGTGCTTATAACGCCAATGCAGATAGCAAGATATACAGCCCTTTTAGCAAAAGGTAAGATTCCAGTACCAAAATTAGTATCTTATATTGGAGATAAAAAGGTTGAACCTGTTTTGAGAGATGTTTTATCTCCCATACAGAAAAAGTATCTGCCCAATGTTCAAAGATCTATGTATGAAGTTTGTAACCATCCCAAAGGTACTGCAACAAACTATATAAAGGGAATAAAATTAAAGATTGCAGGAAAGACTGGTACAGCACAGGTTATTGGAATTCCACAGGAAGAGAAGAAGCGTATGAAAGAGTATGAGTTGGCATATTTTCACCGTTCACACGCTTGGATGACAACATATGGACCATATAACAATCCACAATATGTTGTTACAGTGCTTGTAGAGCATGGTGGACATGGTGGAGCCGCAACTGGAGAGATTGTTAAAAATATATATAACTGGCTGGTTGATCATAAATATATAAAGAGTAGGTGAATTGTTCTGATTTTATGTTGTTAAGATCTCATAAACTCTTTTGATCTGACTTACAAGTGCTGGAATGCTTACATTTCTACTTACACGAGCAAACTCTTTTCCATCTAAAAATATGATTGCTGTAGGGATGGAAAATACACCAAAGTGTGCTCCAATATTGGCATACTCAGCTACATCAATGCTAACTGGTTTAATGGCAGGAAAGTTTTCTTCAAAACTTTTAAAAAGTTTTGGTTGCAGGGCGTGGCAGACATTGCAGTGTTCACCCCAAAAGTAGAGCATTACACCCGTTTCATTTTCGATCATATTTTGAATATCGTTTAAAGATAGATTTTTACAATTTTTCACTTTTACTCTCCCTCCAGCTCTTCTTGTAGTTCTAAAAGTTCAAGGTATCGATCAGCTTTTAGATTGTACTCAACTTCCAATTCATTTAGCTCATCTGTTAGATTTTGAATACCTTTCTCTTGGTAACACTCAGGATCTGCCAAACAGGAGTTGATCTCTGCAATACGGTTTTCAAGAGACTCTATCTCTTCAGGCAGTGACTCTAACTCACGTTTTTCATTGTAACTCAACTTTTTCTTACGCTTTTTAGGGGTTGGCTTTGGCTTCTCTTTCTCTATCTCAATTTCATGCTCAAACTGCTCAATATTTTTAATCTCTTTTTCAATAGCAAGAAATTCAGAGTATGGCTGGTAACTCTCTTCTACAATCCCTTCACCTTTAAAGATAAAGAGTTTCTTTGCAATTTTATCTACAAAGTAGCGATCGTGGCTAACAAAGATGAGTGCACCTGGGAAGTTTAGCAGATACTCTTCTAAAATGTTAATTGTTGGAATATCAAGGTCGTTTGTCGGTTCATCCAAAATTAGGCAGTCAACCTTTTTGGTAAAAAGCAGGGCAAGTGCAACACGATTCTTTTCACCACCGCTAAGTACACCTATCTTTTTATCTAAATACTCCTTTGGAAAGAGGAAGTTTTTAAGGTAGCCAAATACGTGCATATTTTTACCCTGCACATCAACTCTGTCACCACCAAATGGACAGAATGTCTCTATAAGGTTTTTATTGTCATCTAACATTTCACGATGCTGATCGAAGTAACCTATAGTAAAATCTCCACGTTTTATGACTCCTCCATCTGGCTTCTCTCTTCCAAGAAGAAGTTTTAGAAGGGTTGATTTACCGCTACCATTTTTACCAACAATAGCTATGCGATCTTTTTGAAGTATTCTGTTTGAAAAGTTGTGTATAAGAAGTTTGTCACCAAGCCTTTTTTCAAGATGCTCTATCTCAAATAGTACTTTTTTACGGCTTACTCCATCTTCACGGTTGAAGTGGTGCTTTTCTCTCTCTAATTCCAACTTTATTTTTCGTATCATTGCAGGATTTTTCTTTGCCTGCTCACGCATCTCTAAGACACGCTTTTTTCTTCCTTCATTACGTTTTAGACGAGCTTTTACACCACGGTTAAGCCACTCCTCTTCAGCTTTTAGAAGTTTTAAGAGATTCTCATGCTCTTTACGCATTGCATGCAAAAGAGCCTCTTTTTGTTGCAGATAGCTCTCATAACCGCCTTTAAAACTTCGCAAGTTATGATCATCTATCTCAACTGTTCGTGTGGCTATGCGGTCTATGAAGTATCTGTCGTGAGATATTAGTAGAAGAGTAAACTTCTCTTTAAGCAGTAACTCCTCTAAAAACTCAACCATATATACATCAAGATGGTTGGTTGGCTCATCTAATAGAAGGATATCTGGTTTTTTAAGAAGGAGTGAGGCAAGAGCTACACGCCTTTGCTCTCCTCCGCTTAGTAGATTTACAGGACGATCTTCATAGATCTTAAGATCAAACTCTTTTAAAATGCGCTCAATTTTATCATCAAGGTTCCAAGCATTGTGAAAGTCCAAAAAGGCTGTCAACTTTGAATGCTCTTCTAAAAGTGCTTTATTCTCAAAATCTTCAGCTAACTTTGCAGAGATAACCTCATATCTCTGTTTTGCTTCTTGGATCTCAGTTAACTCATTCTCTATAGCTTCTCTTACGCTAAGCCCCGCTTTAAACACCGGCTGTTGAGCCAGCATCTCAATCTTTAACCCTTGTCTTACAACTCTTTTTCCTGCATCTGGTTCAATCTCTCCACTTACTATCTTCATAAGTGTTGATTTACCACTACCATTTCGTCCAACAATAACAATGCGTTCATACTCATCAATATGAAAATTTATGCCTTTAAAAATAATCTGCGATTCAAACTGTTTATCGACTTCTAGTAGATCAACAAGTGCCATAGATACCTTTTCTTATAAAGTTGAGTTAAATTGATATTATTGAATGGAATTTTAACCTATATTGGCTATAATCCACCTAATCTGAATAGTAAGGATAGTAAAAAATGGTTGAAGTTTTATCTATTATATTCTTTTTGTATATATTGTTAAAGG
>CAZGCF010000120.1:0-4675 GCA_964524095.1 uncultured Campylobacterales bacterium
TTTAGCGGCAGTCATATCAGGCGGAGTATTTGGCGAGCACGAATCTCCAATTTCAGATACCTCCATCATCTCTGCAATGGCTGCGGGGTGCGATCTCATAGCTCACGTAAAAACGCAACTTCCCTGGGCTCTTTTATCGGCACTTATATCTATTATCTTCTTTCTTCTGTCTGGATACCTGATGACATTGAAATAAATTTCGTGTTATAATACGAATATTTTTATAAATCAAGGTATTATAGTATGAAAAGTGTAATATTATCACAAAACAAACATTGGAAAGAGCCTTATAGTGATCTTTATCCAAGAGAAGCGTTTGATGATTTGGTAAAAAAACTGAAACTTAAACATATCCAAGTTCTACAAGGAATCAGAAGAAGTGGCAAATCGACACTTTTTAAACTACTTATAAATCATCTAAGCAAAGATACCGATCCAAAAGAGATACTCTATATCAATCTTGATGATCCATTTTTTGTCCAATACGCCAATGATGCAACCAAGTTTTATGAGATTGTTCAAACTGCTGAACAACTCACACAAAAAAAGTTTAAATACCTCTTTTTAGATGAAGTGCAAGCTATAGATGGTTGGCAAAGATATGTCAAAAGCGTCTATGACAGTGAAGAGTTTACAAAGATTTTTGTTACAGGGTCAAACTCCTCGCTTCTTAGCGGAAATCTAGCAACACTTCTTACAGGTAGATATATTGTACAAAAGGTTTATCCACTCTCATTAAAAGAGTTATTTACCATCAATGGTATAAAAAACTATATGGAGCTTATAGAAAATATTCCAAAAGTACTTCATCTCATAGATACCGTATTGGAGTTTGGAAGCTTTGTAGAAATACATAAAAATGATAAAGAGTTCGCAAGAGATATTTTAAGTAGCTACTATGAGACAATTCTACTTAAAGATTGTGTTACAAACAACAGCATTAGAGATGTAAAAAGCTTTAAAGAGTTAAGCTTTTTCCTTTTAACAAATGCTACATCTTTATACTCTTACAACTCATTGGCAAAGGCAGTTGGCATTAACGACAAAAGTGTAAAGGAGTATATCTCATATTTAGAAAATAGCTTCTTAATGAGTGAAGTAAAACACTTCTCTTACTCTCTTAAAGAGCAAAACAATACAAAGAAAAAGATCTACTGCATTGATAATGGATTTTTATCTCTTGGGCTTTCATTTTCTAGTAACAGTGGAAAACTACTTGAAAATCTCGTCTATACTGAACTCATAAAAAATGGGTTTGAAGTCTATTTTTACAATAAAAACTTTGAATGTGATTTTATCGCCCAAAAAGATGGAAAAATGAGTGCTTTACAAGTCTGCTATGAATTGTCTGTGCAAAATGAAAAGAGAGAACTTGGTGGACTGCAAAAACTCCCGTTTGAAGTGGATGAAAAAGTAATCATTACATACAAACAGTCAAAAACAGTAGATAATATTAAAATAGTGCCTATATATGACTACTTTTTTTAACTATTTGTTAATATATTTTTAAAAACAAGCCCTAATATTCTGTTTCTAACTCTTCTTTCTCCTTTGTTCTCATTAATATTAGATCATTGAGCGATACTCATGAATGCTAGCGTTATTATGTTGTAAATCTACCTTGCTTGCTTGTAATCAAATGCTATTTTTTCCAAAGATGGTGTTGTATCTTTGTTAAAATCTTTAGATACAGTTTCATAAGCTGTAAAAAATTTTCTCATACCCTCTATAAACTCAGGACTTGCATACTCACCGGCTTTTGGATGTTCTAACTCATATTTTAATTTTAAAATATAATCATCATCAAAACTTGGAGTTTGCAGAACAAATTTATCTATACCATGTTCTTTGAGTAATGCTCTAAAACTTGGATCTTCATCATACCTATTTTTCTCAGTTTTAGTAAGTGTATAAGTTCCAAATGTAGCTATGGTTGCAGACATTATTTCAAAATCGTTTGCTCCATTTTTTTTCATCTCTTTAAGTGTAGCTATAAACTTTTGTCTAAACTCATGTGGTGCTTCTTGCGGAATCATATTAACACTTTTCCCAATACCTACTTCCACATATCCATCTCCATTATAGTCGATATTTTCATAATTATGTACCAGTAGATTATATGCCCCTTCTTCTGAAAGAGTATCGACTTTTATTGGATCAGCCAAACTTTTATATTGTTGTATTTTCATAAGTTCTGTTTTACTCAAACTCTCTAAAATCTCTTTTGCATTTGATAAATCGACATTCTCATTTTGTGCTTTTTGATAGATCTTTTCAAACTCTTCATCTGTTTTATTAAAATATTCAAAACTTGGTATCTCCGATAGAGATTTTAGATCTTGAATATAACTTTGCATATTTTGCGTAATAAACATCATCGCTCCATTAATCAATTATTAATAACAAGCAAAATCTATTCCTTTTAAAAGGTGTTAAAACTATCTAACAACAACCACTCCAAAATATTGACAATTTTAATAGTTTGACCCTCCAAAACCTCCTCTTTCGTTGTATCCATTGTCAATAAAAGCAACTCTATGTCATTTGCATTGTATAACTCTTTAGCAGCTTTAACCAAGGAGCGAAGCTCCCTTTTTTTAGTTTTTTCATCCGCTAATGTTTGGCTAACTTGCACAAGATGTGTCACTTTTTCATACTCCTTGATCAAAAAGTCAACCTCATACCCTTGTGCAGTTTTAAAATAGTATATCTCGCTAAATCGTCGCTTTAGTTCAAGATAGACTATATTTTCCAACATATCACCAATGCGTTTACCAACCTCAAAAGAGACTCTTTTAGAAAGACCGGTATCGATGGAATATATCTTTTTTGGATTGACATACTGTTTTTGCAAAGACCAGTCAAAAAGTGGTACGGTATGAATCATATAAGCGTTTTCAAGATACTCCATATACCTACTTGCAAGATCATACGATACTTTAAGTCTATTTTTTATTTTCGTAATTGAGATAGGATTGGAGATAGATGATAGTAGCAATATAGAGAGTTGTTCCAAAGCTCTAAAATTATCGAGTTTATACCTTGCAACTATATCTCGAAGCAGAATTGAGTCAAAATAACTTTTAAGTTCAGCTTCTTTAAGTACTACATCATCAGTGAGAACAACTTTTGGAAAACCACCATAAAGCATATAGTTTTCAAAATGACGCTCTATCTCTAACTGGCGGCTTATAAGATCGTAAGGTTTTTTAATCTCGATATTATTAAACGAAAGGTACTCTTTAAAACTTAAAGGTAAAACCTGTATATCTAAATATCTTCCACTAAGAGAGCTTCCTATCTCTTTGCTTAAAAGTTTCGAGTTAGAACCAGTAGCAAAAAGGTGTGAGGTGCAAAGTTCATACTCTTTTAAAAGCCATTTTTCAAATCCATCGATGTTTTGGATCTCATCCAAAAAGATGTATGGCTTCTCTTTTGGATCCATATAGTACAAGTAAGCTTTCTTGATCTCTTCTAGTAGATCCAACGATAAAAAGCTTGCAAAACGGGGATCTTCCAAATTGACAAATAGAATGTTCTCTTTATCGACACCACTCTCTACGAGATACTGAATATAGTTCAGTAAAATGGTTGATTTACCACTTCGTCGTACACCTTTGAGAAAAATAATCTCATCGGTGGTTGCTTTGTGTTTTATCTCCGATTCATAAGTTTTACGCGCAAAACTTTTTCGAAAAGGTTTCGACCAATAGTTCCAATCCTCAAGTATCGCAATGATCTCTTTTTTATCCACTACTACTCTTTCATTTGTTTTATAAAGTAATTATGCCATAAAATCAGTCGATATATCAAATGATTTGTACAAATAAGAGTGATAGTTTCAGCCAGAACATATGCTAAGCGGATTAATAGATATAACAAAGTCTAGATATCTAATGACATTATGAAAATTTATGATCTATTTTTTCAATGCGACCACGCCAATAAGGTTTGCGCCCACCAGGAAGAATCCAAGCAACTTCACCTTCTGTAGGAATAAGCATTCCATTATGCACTTCATACCTGCTCCACCGCCCTTCCCAAGGTGTTAAAACTATCTCACCTTTTACACTACGTCCTCTTGCATCAGCATATACAGACTCAATGAGACCATCATCATTAAAACTAAAGAGCAGTGTTACACTAATCTCACCATCTCTCATTACTGCTCTAGCAGAAAAGCTATTTACCTCTTCCCATTCAACACCTTGAGTTGGCAGTAGTGCTGTAGGATACCAAGCAGACTCAGCAAAAAAGCGCATCAATTCGCCCCTATCTAACTCACAACTTCCCTCTTCTTTTACTAATGAAATTAATCCGGCAAAAGATACTTTAAGCAGACCTTTTCCTGCAATATAGGCATCATTTACACATACTGCTAAAGCTGGAATTAACTTAATCTTACCACTCCAAACAAATCCAGGTCTATCAATAGTAACTCTTTGAATAGAGCTAAACGGTCTCCAAAATTCTCCTGTTTCACTCATATTAAAAGTTCCGGTATGCTCTATGGTAACTGAAGAGACCATAGACTGCCCCTCTTTTAGAACAGTTTTAAAATATCTTTGCACAGGTTTAGGTAATCCATTCAATTGGTCAGGGTTATACTTTAATGATTTTATGGTATTGCTATTAGATGAGAGTTTAGAATATAATCTATCTGTTTCTATCTTCC
>CAZGCF010000121.1:0-4661 GCA_964524095.1 uncultured Campylobacterales bacterium
CTAGAGCGTGCTGCAAAACTAAGTGATGAGTTGGGAGCTGGTTCATTAACTGCTCTTCCAATTATTGAAACTCAAGCTGGTGACGTTTCAGCATATATTCCGACAAACGTAATTTCTATTACAGACGGACAGATTTTCCTTGAAACTAAACTATTCAACTCAGGTATCAGACCAGCAATTAACGTTGGTATCTCTGTATCTCGTGTTGGTGGTGCAGCTCAGATTAAAGCAACTAAGCAGGTATCAGGTACATTGAGACTTGACCTTGCTCAGTATCGTGAACTTGAAGCATTTGCTCAGTTTGCTAGTGACCTTGATGAAGCTACAAGAGCTCAGTTAGAGCGTGGTGCAAGAATGGTTGAAGTATTGAAACAGCCACCATATTCACCATTAGCAATTGAGAAGCAAGTATTGATTATCTATGCTGGTGCAAATGGTTATCTTGATGATATACCAGTAAATGCAGTTACTAAGTTTGAAGCAGAGCTTTACCCATTTGTAGAAGCGAATCATCCAGATGTACTTGCTAAGATTCGTGAGAAGAAGAAGATCGATGAAGAGGTTGAAGAATTGATCAAAAAAGCATTGGATGACTTTAAAACTTCATTTAGTGCTTAAATTAAGGACCAGCTATGGCAAATTTAAAAGAGATTAAGCTTCAGATAACTAGTGTAAAGGGTACTCAAAAGACTACCCGTGCAATGAAGCTAGTATCACAGGCTAAACTTAAGCGGGCTGAAGAGCTCGCTAAACGATCTAAAGTTTATGCAGAAAAGTTAGATGAGCTTGTAAGTGAAATTGCATATGAGATAAATCAAAATAAAGTAGGTGGTAGTGACAGCCGTTTTGTACAGACTGATCTACCTGTTAAAACTGTAGATATTGTATGTATTACTGCTGACAAAGGTCTATGTGGCGGATTTAATATAAGCACTTTAAAAACAGTTTTAAGACTACTTAAAGAGTATAAGGAGAAGAGAGTAGCTATTCGTTTACGTGTAGTTGGACGAAAAGCAATCGATTTCCTTAAATATAACGGCATAGAGATGGTTGATGAAGTAGTTGGGTTGAGTGCATCTCCTGACTATAAAAAAGCTGCTGAATTCATTGATGAGTCAATGAACCATTTTGCAGAAGGGAAAACTGACCGTGTTATATTGGTCTATAACGGTTTTAAAAATATGCTTACACAAGAGCAGAGAGTTATTCAACTCTTGCCTGTTGATATTACGACAGTTAAGCCAAGAGAGCTCTCTTCAAGCATTGAGTATGAACCTGAAGGGCATGAAGAGCTACTAAATGCTCTTTTGAAAAAGTATGTTGAATATACAATGTATTACGGTTTACTTGACTCTTTGGCTGCTGAACACAGTGCAAGAATGCAAGCGATGGATAATGCAACTAAAAATGCATCTGAACGTGTTAATGAGCTTACAGTTGCTTATAATAAAGCAAGACAAGAATCTATTACTACTGAGCTGATAGAGATCATCAGCGGTATGGAAGCATTGAAATAAAATAAGGAGAAGGAATGACAGGTAAAATAGCACAAGTCATTGGACCGGTTGTTGATGTTGATTTTGAAGACTATTTACCGGCAATTAACGAAGCTCTAGAAGTTAATTATGAACTTGATGGTAAAAAATTAAGATTGGTTCTTGAGGTTGCAAGTCATATTGGAGACAATCGTGTTCGTACAATTGCTATGGACATGAGTGAAGGACTTGTTCGCGGTATGGAAGTTAAAGCAACAGGAGATGCTATTAAAGTTCCAGTTGGCGAAGAGGTACTTGGACGAATCTTTAATGTTGTTGGTGAAACAATTGATGATGCTGGTGAGTTAAAAGCTAAAAACTACTGGTCTATCCATAGAGACCCACCAGCATTTGAAGATCAGAGTACAAAAACTGAAATTTTTGAAACTGGTATTAAAGTTGTTGACCTTCTTGCACCATATGCAAAAGGTGGAAAAGTTGGTCTATTTGGTGGTGCTGGTGTTGGTAAAACGGTTATCATCATGGAACTTATCCACAACGTTGCATTTAAGCACAGTGGTTACTCAGTTTTCGCTGGTGTTGGTGAGCGTACACGTGAGGGTAACGACCTTTACAATGAGATGAAAGAGTCTAACGTTCTTGACAAAGTTGCTCTTTGCTACGGTCAGATGAGTGAACCTCCAGGAGCACGTAACCGTATTGCATTGACAGGTCTTACTATGGCTGAGTACTTCCGTGATGAGATGGGTCTTGATGTTCTTATGTTCATAGACAACATCTTCCGATATGCTCAGGCAGGTTCTGAAATGTCAGCTCTACTTGGACGTATTCCTTCTGCAGTTGGTTATCAGCCAACACTTGCTCGTGAGATGGGTGCTCTTCAAGAGCGTATTACATCTACGACAAAAGGTTCTATTACTTCTGTTCAGGCTGTTTACGTACCAGCAGATGACTTGACTGACCCTGCTCCAGCATCAGTTTTTGCACACTTGGATGCAACAACAGTTCTTAACCGTAAAATTGCTGAAAAGGGTATCTACCCAGCAGTTGACCCACTAGATTCAACTAGCCGAATGCTTGATCCTGCAATTATTGGTGAAGAGCATTATAATGTTGCTCGTGGAGTTCAGTCTGTTCTTCAGAAGTATAAAGATCTTCAAGATATTATTGCAATTCTTGGTATGGATGAGCTTTCAGAAGAGGATAAAAAGACTGTTGAGCGTGCTCGTAAGATTGAGAGATTCCTTTCTCAACCATTCTTCGTTGCAGAGGTATTTACTGGCTCTCCAGGAAAATATGTTACTCTTGAAGAGACAATTAAAGGATTCAAAGGTCTTCTTGAAGGTGAGTATGATGATCTTCCAGAAGCGGCATTCTACATGGTTGGTAGCATAGATGAGGCTATTGAAAAAGCTGAAAAAATGAAAGCCAAAGCATCTTGACAAGTCTCTTGTCAAGATTGCAATATCCTAACTAAAGGATAAGTATGGATACAATGAAATTAGAAATAGTTACACCACAAGGACCTATATTTTCAGGTGATGTAAAATCAGCAACATTTCCTGGAATTGAGGGTGAGTTTGGTGTGCTTCCTCAGCATGCATCACTTGTAACTTTACTCGATGCTGGTGTTATTGAGATAGAGATGAGTGATGGAAAAATTGAATCAATTGTTATTGATTCAGGCTATGTAAAGGTAGATGAGCAAAAAACTCTTGTAGTAGTAGAGGGTGCTGTTGCAATACAGGGTGATACTGAGAGTGAAATTGCAAAATCGATCGAAGAAGCTAAAGAGATGGTTAAAAAGGTAACCACATCAGATTTTGCAATTGCAAATGTTGAAGCAAAAGTTGAAGCTGTTACAAAAACTAGATTTTAATTATGATTGATATAATTATCGGTTATCTAGACCGAAGTAGTCCCATAACAGTATTTGTTTTGGGGCTACTCTCCTTCTATCTACTTCTATCAGTATGGATTTTTGTTTATAGATTCTTAATTGTAAATAGTTGGCTCTACAAAGAGGTAGATTCAATGGAACAGATGCATATGGGAGCTATGACAGTTTCTCAGCAATCTGTATTAAATAGTTGTGTTAAAAATAGCTCTTCTATAAATCCAAAACTACTAGAAATGTGTCAGTTTGCAGCTACAAAAGAGGCAACAAAAGGTTTGACTATACTATCTTTAATTGCTTCAACATCACCTTTTATAGGACTATTTGGTACAGTTGTCTCTATTTTAGAGGCCTTTGCAGGTTTAGGAGTTCAAAAAAGTGCCACTTTAAGTGTTGTTGCTCCAGCAATAAGTGAAGCTTTGGTTGCAACTGCAACAGGGATATTTGTTGCAATTTTTGCATACTCGTTTCATCTACTTTTAAAACGTAAAGCTTATGAGTTATCTACTGTAATTGCAATGCAGATAGATATGATATTATCTTCCAAAGAAGAGCAGTAAATGAGATTTGACTGGGATGAGAAGCCAGATCTAAATATTACGCCATTGGTCGATATTATGTTGGTGCTTATGGCTATTTTAATGGTTACAGCACCAACAATTATATATGAAGAGAAGATAACCTTGCCTAAGGGTAGTAAAAGTCACCCATACAAAAAAGTTAAATCTATTGAAATCAGTATGGATAAAAATAGAGTAATATATTATAAAAAGAAGAAGTTTAGTATAGTCTCATTTGCAGACTCATTTATGCGTGAGACACTTAATATAGACAAAAAAGTTCCTGTTTTTATTCGTGCTGATGAGAGACTTTCATATAGAGATGTTATCTATTTGCTTAAAGCAGTTAAAGAGTCTGGCTTTACGAAAGTGTCATTAATTACAGATGGTTAATAGAAATCTATTTTTTATAATTGGTGGTATAAGTGCTTTTTCTTTATATGCTACACTACTCCTTTTACTATTTTACTATTTTAATGAGCATAGAAGTGTAAAGCACTTTGTTCCTAAAAATACAAATAGCTTAGAGATATCTATCATTCAAACTCCATCACAAAAAAAGCCTAATGAAACTAAATCTCTATCACAAAAATCATCAAAAATAGTAAAAAACCAAAAAAATGATTTAAAAGGTGGGGCTAATTCAGCTTAGTTTTCTTATCCTTCTATAAGTTTCTCCACTCTCATTTAAGGTGTAAAAGTTGGCAA
>CAZGCF010000122.1:0-4636 GCA_964524095.1 uncultured Campylobacterales bacterium
ATGAACTGGCAATACATGTGCAGAAAATATAAGATCTAAAGATTTAGGAACTTCATTACCAATGCTTTCTATAATGCGTTCTTCAACACTTTCTAAATATGGTTCAAAGTCAAAATAGTATAATTTACTAACAATTGTAGGATAATAACCAATATCCTTTGCTGTAGCACGTATATCCTCGATTGATGATGCTGTAGTTGTAGTTGAAAATTGCGGATACATTGGAATCAAATATAATTTTTGAACCCCCTCCTCTTTCAATCTTGTTAAAACATCCTTTGCAAAAGGTGGAGTATATCGCATAATAATCTCAACCTTTGCATCACCTATTTTCTCTTGAAGTTTTTTTTGAAGGCTTTGTGTTATGCTAAGAAGAGGTGAACCTCCCCCTATCTTTTCATAATTCTCTTTTACTTCAGGCAAACGAGTTTTAGTAATATAGTTAGCAAGATGTTTACGTATAAATGGCGGTGCACCAATAATACGATGATCATTAAACATATTTTTCATAAAAATCTCTATCTCATCGTAGTTGGAAGCTCCGCCCATATTCATTAATATGATTGCATTTTTCATTAACAAACCTACCCTTAGTAGTTAAAATTATTAAGAATTATGCCAAACTCACTATTTAGTAGAGTTTAACTCTTTGTAAATAACTACCTAAAATATACTACGCTTACTTCATAATGATATCAAATATGATATCATTACATTATGAAAGTAGTAATAGATACAAGTGTATGGATATCTGCACTTATTGAAAAAAACTCAAAAGCTAGGGATATATTTAGATTGGTTTTTAATCAAAAGATATATCCTCAAATAAGTGAAGCTCTATTTAGAGAATATGAATCTGTAATGAATAGAGAAAAGATTCAAAAACTTATTTCATTGGATAAAAATGAACAGATGGAACTGTTTCAAGCATTTTTGTCTATGTGTAGATGGAATGATATCTATTACATATGGCGACCAAATTTAAAAGATGAGAATGATAATTTTTTGGTTGAATTAGCTGTTGCAAGTGGTGCAGAAGCAATCATTACCTATAACACTAAAGATTTTAAAAATAGCCAATTGATATTTAACCATAAGATAATAAAACCTAATAAAGGAGCTACTATGAGTACAGTTACATTAAGACTACCAGACGATAAGTATGAAAGATTAAAACAGTATGCAAAAGAGCAAAATATAAGTATAAATAGACTGTTTAACGAATTTGCAACAATAGCATTAGCTCAATTTGACGCAAAGACAAGATTTAAAGTATTGGCTTCAAAAGGTGATGCAAAAAGAGGGTTAGAGCTTTTAGATAAAATTGATAATGGGTTCAATCAATAATACTGTTTAAAAGTTAAAGAGCTATAAAAGCTCTCTCTTTTTAGCCTCGTACTCTTCTTTAGTGATTGCACCTTTTTGAAAGAGATCGTACCAGTAGTTTATGTCATTTTTATCTGTTGAGCCGGTTACTTTTTTGTAGGCTTTTTATTCGCGTGCTATTTGTTCGTTGATCTCCGTTTGAATTAGATCTTCTTCTATATTTTTGTAAATTGATAGTCCGTTTTCTTTGCGGAATTGTCTAATTTGATATTCCCAAAAAATGAATGGAATAGCTGGGATACCAAAAATAAGTATAGCTTGAATGAAGTTATTATCATTATACTCTAAAAAAAACCAAAAAAAGTAAATACAGGTCCATTTTGAGAGTAAACCCCATCTAGGGTATAATTGCAATTATTTCACACTAAAGGTAGAGATGTCATGAGTAGAGTATTAATTATCGGTGCTGGCGGTGTCGGACGAGTTGTAGCGCATAAGTGTGCACAAAACAGTGAGATTTTTGAACACATTACATTAGCTAGCCGTACGCTATCTAAATGTGAAGCGATTCGTGACGAGATAAAAGAGAAACAGAATAGATCAATCGATGTAGCACAAGTTGATGCTGACAATGTTGAAGAGCTTGTTAAGCTCATCGAAGAGGTTAAACCCTATGTTGTCATAAATGTTGCCCTACCCTATCAAGACCTAACTATTATGGATGCTTGTCTAAAGACAAATGTTCACTACCTTGATACAGCAAACTATGAGCATCCAGATACAGCAAAGTTTGAGTATAAAGAGCAGTGGGCAAAAGATCCTGACTTTAAAGCAAACGGTTTGATGGCACTTCTTGGTAGTGGGTTTGATCCAGGTGTAACAAATGTCTTTTGTGCTTATGCACAAAAGCACTACTTTGATGAGATTCATACTATCGATATTCTCGACTGTAACGCAGGAGATCACGGCTATCCGTTTGCAACCAACTTTAACCCAGAAATAAACATCCGTGAAGTCAACTCAAAAGGACGCTACTGGGAGAATGGTGAGTGGATCGAGACCGAGCCAATGGAGATAAAAATGGTTTGGGATTACCCAGAAATTGGTCCAAAAGATAGCTATCTTCTCTACCATGAAGAGGAGGAGTCTCTTGTTAAAAATATTAAAGGTTTAAAACGTATCCGCTTCTTTATGACTTTTGGCGAAAGCTACTTAACACACCTTAAAGTGCTTGACAACATTGGTCTTACACGCATTGATCCTATTGAAGTAGATGGGTGCAAAGTGATTCCTTTGCACGTGGTAAAAGCCCTTCTTCCTGATCCTGCAAGTTTAGGACCACGAACTAAAGGAAAAACCAACATCGGTGTCGTTTGTGAAGGTATCAAAGATGGTAAAAAGCGTAAAATCTATATCTACAATGTCTGTGACCATCAAGAGGCATATAAAGAGGTTTGCGCACAGTGTGTAAGCTATACAACAGGTGTACCTGCAATGATTGGTGCAAAATTGATGTGTGAAGGCAAATGGATGAAAGCAGGTACAATCAATATGGAGCAGATGGATCCTGATCCGTTTATGGAAGAGCTTAATCGCCAGGGATTGCCTTGGAATATCATTGAAATGGATCCTGAAAAGTGATAGACTTTAGCAAAGTTCCAACCCCTTGTTACGTTTGTGAAGAGGAGCTTTTGGAGAAAAATCTAAAACTCCTCGACCGTGTTCAAAAAGAGAGTGGTGCTAAGATTTTGCTTGCCCTCAAGGGCTTTGCAATGTGGAGTACCTTTGATTTGGTCGGTCAATATCTTCACGGTACAAGTGCCAGCGGTCTGCACGAAGCGAAACTTGGACGTGAGGAGATGAACAAAGAGGTGCATACCTACTCTCCAGCATTTAAAGAAGAAGAGATCGAAGAGATCGCTAAACTTAGCGATCATCTCATCTTTAACTCACCTAATCAGGTACGACGTTTTTTAAAAAAGGCAAAAGCGATCAATCCTTCGATCTCTTGCGGTCTTAGAGTCAATCCTGAGTTCTCATCTGCACCTGTTGATTTGTACAACCCTTGTGGTCTCTACAGCCGACTTGGTACAACCATTGCCAACTTTGATTCTGAAATTTTAGAAGAGATAGATGGTCTGCACTTTCATGCACTCTGTGAGCAGAATGTCGATGCCCTTGAAGGGGTTTTGAAGGCATTTGAAGAGAAGTTTGGCGCGTATATTCCTAAGATGAAGTGGATCAACTTTGGGGGCGGTCACCATATTACACGTAAAGATTATGATGTTGATCGCTTGATTGAAGTGATTCGTCAATTCAAAGCACGTTATAACAACATTACCGTCTATTTAGAACCAGGTGAAGCTGTTGGATGGCAAACAGGTCCACTTGTTGCTTCAGTGCTAGATATCATCCATAATGGGATGGATATTGCAATTTTAGATGTGTCTGCTGAAGCACATATGCCAGATACCTTAGCGATGCCTTATCGTGCTGAAGTGCGTGGAGCAGGTGAAGCGGGCGAAAAGCCCTACACCTATCGTCTTGGCGGTAATACCTGCCTTGCAGGTGATATTATGGGTGATTACAGTTTCGACAAACCGCTTAAAGTGGGTGATAAGATTGTCTTTGAAGATCAGATCCACTATACAATGGTAAAAACAACCACCTTTAATGGTGTACAACATCCATCTATTGCCATCTGGACTAAAGAGAATAAACTCAAAATTGTAAGAGAGTTTGGTTACGAAGATTTTAAAAAGAGACTCTCTTAAAAAGCCCCTCTTTCTTTAGAGGGCTATAAAATATATTAAGGTAGAAAATGATTGAAGACAAACATAGATGGAATGAAAGATATAAAACTTTGCCACCACCTCAAAACCCAAGTGATCTACTATTAAGATATATTGATTGTATCAAAGGAAAAGATGTACTAGATATTGCAGCAGGCTTGGGAAGACATTCACGTATATTAGCAGAGCGTGGATATAGCGTTGATGCTATAGAGTATAGTGATATTGCACTAGAATCTTTAAGAGAAATTCCAGGGGTTAATGCCATTGAGATGGATTTAGAGAATGGATGTAGTTTAGAAAAGAGTTATGATGCTATTTTATGTTTTAACTATCTAAATAGAGATCTTTACGATTTTATGCTTAATCACATAAATAATGATGGTATTATTCTGTTTGAAACATTTGTATTTGATGAAGAGAATGAGTGTGCACCAAAAAATCCGAACTATTTACTGAAAAAAAATGAGCTCTTAAAGGTTTTTAGCTCATTTTATATTTTAGAATATAAAGAGTCT
>CAZGCF010000123.1:0-4620 GCA_964524095.1 uncultured Campylobacterales bacterium
CCAAACTTTGAAGAAGAGTCGCTCCATTCTGATAAATCAAACTACATAAAACAAAACCCTACTCTTAAATACAAAAATATTGAAAGCAACATTGCAAACAAAGAGGCAGAGATTATCAAAAAAGGCTGGTTGCCGTCTGCTGTTGTAGGAACTCTCTATCAACAAAACAGTGATCCAACTGCCAATGGAGACAACTACTCATTTTTTGCCGGTATTCATATCAACTTTGATAGTGGATTAAAAAAAGAGGTCGAGGCTGTAAAACTACAGGCTTTAAGATCAAAAAGTGAAATTATATCTCTTAAAATCAGAGCAGAAGAACTCTATTTGGATTATCTTGGAAAAGTTAAATCAGCAGAGCGTAAAGAGAAGATACTTAAACCGGCAATAGATCGTGCATTATCGACAATGCAACGGGTAAAAAAAGCCTATCTGAAACACTATATCGACTTTAACAGTTACCTTCAAACACTCCAATCGCTTCTTTCAATGCAAGAAGAACAGATAGATGCACACATTACAAAGCAGAAAAATATCACTATTTTAAATACTCTAAGCAGGGGAAAAATATATGAATAATCTTAAATCTATTCTCATTTTAACTCTTATATTTTGCAATACACTTTTTGCACTATCGTCACACCATGTCAAAGTAACTGTTGTCAAACCTAAAAAAGCTAAACTTCCCATAGAGGTTAAAGTACGAGGCATTGTAGAGAGTGAAATGGCTCATAGCGTCAATACACAAGCCGAAGGGATTTTACACAACCGTGTCACCAATGCCCAATATGTAAAAAAAGGTGATGTCATTGCCCTATTGGAAAACCCTCAATTAAAAAAGAGAATTGATCGTCTAAAAGAGCAGATTAGATTAATAAAAGATAGCATTGATATTGAAGATAAAAAGCTAAAAAGTGCAGAAGAGATGCTAAATCTTGGCATTATAAGTAAAAATGACTACTTATCTCAACAAAACAGACTCAATAGCAAAAAAATAGAGTTGACAAAAGCTCAAAGTGAACTTGAAAACTTAACCATGCAAGATAGGCAACAAATTATCAAAGCACCCATTTCAGGCTTTATAACAGAGTTAAAAGCAGATGGTAGTTATGTTGGTTACGGTGGTTATGTTTGTAAAATTCAAAGCCAAAATATGCAAGTTAGACTCTTTGTACCCTATCTCTTTGCTAAAAAACTCTATAGAGGTGAAATCGTCTCTTTACATCTGGATAATCAAACCATAAAAGCCAAGATCACTGAAATCCTTCCAAAAACAACCAATAACCTTGTTAATGTGATTGCAAAACCCTCTCAACCACTACCTGCCAACCTCAATATTGAAGCAGATATTATCACGAAAAAAATTGAAGGGTGGATCATTCCAAAAGAGTCAATCATTCTCATAGAAAACAGACCCGCAATTTTTATCATAAAAAATGGTATAGCCAAACGCCACTTTATCACTGTTCAAAAAGATATGGTAAGCGGAGTGCTTGTAAGCGATAGACTCTCACCTTCTGATCAAATCGTGCTAAAAAATAGCTATATGCTTGATGATGGTATGGCTGTGGAGATTGTACAATGAGTAGAAAAGATAGAGGGTTTTTTCTATATATTCTTAAAAACAAATTGGCTATTTTGCTAATTATCTTCCTATTGGCAGGTGTTGGTTATAGACTCTCACTCTCTATTCCAAAAGGTGTCCTTCCAAACCTCTTTTTTCCACGGATTGAAGTGAGTATTGAGAATGGCTATACACCGATTCAACAGATGCTCTTCTCTGTCACCAAACCAAGCGAAGAGGCATTAAAAACGATTCAAGATGTCGAAAAAATCGTATCCTCCACATCAGTTGGATCAACTGAAATAAGCATATATTTTAATTGGGATATTGACCCCTATTTAGCCTATCAACTGGTACAAGCGAGGGTGGCAGAGATTAAAAACCGTATCCCTTCCAATGCAAAGATTACGATACGACAAGCTACACCGAGTATCTATCCCGTTGCTATCTATGCAATTGGTTCTGATCATCTTTCACGTGCCAAACTAAGCGAAAAACTCTACTACGAACTCAAACCTGTTTTTCTCTCTATTCCTGGTATCTATGATATAGAGATGAAAGCTCCTGAATGGAGTGAATATAAACTGCTGTTAGATACCAAAAAAATGCACGGATACAACCTTGATCTGCAAACAGTGATCGACCAACTCAAAGCACAAAATATCATAGAGTTTTTAGGGTTGATAGAAGATTATCACCGCCAATATGTCTTATCACTCCATCAAAAGAGTAATGATGCTGTAAAACTACTCAATCTTGATATTGCTCTACCCAATGGACACGCTATTAAACTAAGTGATATAGCACTTCTTATAGAGCGTACCGCTCCAACAAAAGCTTTCAGTGCCGCGACAGGATTTAAAAATAGTGTCGTCTTTAACCTTCTGCGTCAACCCAATGCCAACTCTATCGATGTTGTCAATGCCTTCAATGCAAAACTCAAAGAGCTTGCTCCAAAGCTGAAAAAAGAGGGAATTGAAATAAGATCTACCTATGATGGCACCGATTTTATTAAAGAGGCTATCTATAGTGTTCGAGATGCTATTATTTTAGGTAGTATTATCGCTGTACTTATCGTTCTATTTTTTATTAGAAACATAACACTCTCTTTAGTCTCTCTATTTATTATTCCTATTACATTCCTCATTACAATGATTGGTATGAAGCTTGCAGGGATAGATTTTAATATCTTTTCATTAGGGGGAATGGCAGCGGCACTTGGAAGTTTGATTGATCATATGATTATTGTCATAGAGAATATAGAGCGACACTTCAAACAAGGTCTTTCAAAAAAAGATGCTGTCATAAAAGGCTCCAAAGAGATTTTACCTATCATGAGTATTGCTACCCTTTTGGCAATACTTATTTTTATCCCTCTTTTGCTTGTTAGTGGCATTGTAGGACTCTTTTTTAAACAGTTGGCATTTGTACTGGTTGTAACATATATCATCTCTCAACTTATTGCCGTTTTTCTTACACCAATCATTGCATTCATAGCCCTACCGAAGAAAAAAGAAGATAAAAAGCCCGATATGATGGATGCAATGGTTCTGAAATATAAAGCCTTTTTAAATCGTTCCATGCGTTATGCTTGGATCTCAATCCCTATGATTTTACTTGGATTTGGATTGAGCTTTTATCTCTATAAAACTACTCCTTCAACATTTCTTCCAAAATGGGATGAAGGAAATATTGTTGTCGATATTGTACTGCCACCGGGAACATCACTTAAAGAGAGCCAAAAAGAGTTTACAACAATCAGCAAGATTATTGAGAATATCCCAGAAGTTGACCAGTGGACAATGCGCATAGGCACATCTCTCGGACACATCTCCACGCAACCCAATGAAGGTGATTTTTTAGTTACGCTAAAAAAAGATCGTCATAGAAGTTCATTTGAGATCATTGAAGATCTGCGTCAACAGATCGAATCTGAAGTACCCAACCTTGAAGAGCTTGGAATCTCTCAAGTACTAGAAGATCGTCTTGGAGATATTATGGGAGCTGAAGCACCTATTGCCGTAATGCTTTTTAGCACCGATCCCGATGAGTTGATGAAACAAGGCTATCGGCTAAAAGAGCTTTTAAAACCTATAAAAGGTGTTGAAGAGGTCAATGTTCTTACATCCTACGCTTCACCATCTATCAATATCCACCTTAAACCAGATGCCAAAGCAATCTATGGCATTGATGAAAAGAGTGTTGCTACACAGATTAGAGCCCTCTACTTTGGTAAGAGTGTTGCTTCTGTCACTCAAGGTGAAAAGTTGATCAATATAAGAGTATTGATGAGTCGTACTGACAAAGACCCAATCGACTATCTAAAAAAAGAGCTACTCATCTACTCCCCTATGCTTAAAAAGAGTATTCCGCTTTTTGAAGTTGCTGATATAAACTATCACAATAGAGTTGCTAAAGTAACCCATTTTAATCTCTCGCCTGTCTGTATTTTGGGTATCCGATTTATGGGTGATAATATGTCCGATATTATCCACTCTATTAAAAATGTTTTGACACAAGCCAATCTTCCTTCCAATATCTCAACAGATATTAGTGGTTTTTACAAAGAGCAGAAAAAGTCGTTTGAAGAGATGATTTATGTCATTATTTTTGCAATTCTTACTATTTTTATCGGTTTACTGCTTCACTTTAGTGACATCCGCATCGCTTTCAATATCTTGATCGCTATGGTTTTAACGCTTAGCGGTATATTCTTAGCACTCAAACTGACAGACAAACCGCTTGATATTACTGCATTTATGGGGATGCTCATTGTGCTAAGTATCGTCATCAACAACAATGTACTAATTTACGATTTTTATAAAATGCATACCCATAATGATAATGATGAAATAAAACGCCTCATTGATGCCATTGGAGTGAGAGTACGTCCGATTTTAATGACAATGCTCTCTAATGCCTTTGCAATGCTACCGATCGCTTTAGCTATCGGTAGCGGTACAGAGGTGATACAGAATTTAGCCATAGCCATTATGGGTGGACTCTTTTTTGCAATTATCGTCAATCTCTATATTATGCCTCTATTTTTTGTATGT